>JBJTKE010000373.1:0-10140 GCA_046096285.1 Chloroflexota bacterium | reverse complement strand
TCAGGGTAAACGGTGTGGCCCTTGATCGCCGTTCATGCCGCCGGGCGCGAGCGCCGGGGCAGCCGGGGCAGCCGGGGCAGCCGGGGCAGCCGGGGCAGATGGCGCATCCGGCGGGACGGGCGGCGGGGCGTTCCCGATCAGCCCCTCATCCCGCAGGTAGGCGGCGGCGGCCGCCATGTCCATGTCGACGAGCCAGCGCGGGCCGCCGGGCGCGGGATCGCGGAGCTGGGCGCAGCGGACGAAGCAACTGGGGGTTTGCAGGACGTCGCCCCAGAGGATGTAGCTGGTTTGCAACCCCCCGTACATGAACAGGTGGAGGGAGGGCCGGTGCTCCGAGAACATGGTGAGGTGAAAGGAACTGCCGACGGGACCGGCGATGACCCGGTGGGAGCGGATGGCGCGGAGTTGCTCGCTGCCGGGGAGGTCGTGCGGCCGGATCACGCGCCAGCCCTGGCCGCGGAGGAACTCCTCGAACAGTTCCTCGTGGGCGATGTGCCGCAAGTGGGAGGTGGTCCCTGCCCGGCTGAGGTAGAGCGGCTGATCGGTGAGCGCGTCGCCGTCGGGAAGGAGGGTTCTGGCGATCTTGCGGAAGGGCTCGGCCGCCTCGGCGTGGGTGTAGACCCGCTCCTCGAAGGTGACGTCGGGAACCAGCAGCCTGTCGACGTGGGTCGGCTCGAGAATGAGCCGCATCCGGGACGGGTCGATGCCGAACCTCGCGCCGCGCTCCAGCATCCGCTCGGGGCTGCGGTCAGTGCCGCGCCAGCCCAACCAGGCGAAGGGGATGTCCGGGGGAAGATGATCGACGGCCCAGTACCGCGACAGGCTTTCGACAAGGAAGTGACCGAAGTGGTGAAAGTGGGACCAGCCGAGGTAGAGGACCTCGCCCGGGATGAACGCGGACGGCGTGACCGGGGGGATCGGCTCCCCGCCGAGCTGGGGACTCCGCCTGAGCCCCCGCCGGAGTCGGCTGTCGGGCAGGGTTTCGCCGTCCGGCCCGAGGATGCCGCCGCCGGGCACGAGGATGGCGTTCTCGACGATCCTGATGCGCCGGGGCCCGATGCCGATCTCGAGCAGCGGGAGAGCGGCGTCCAGCGGGTCGCCGGGGCCATCGTACCCGGCGGTTCGGAAGAACTCGCGGCGGACGGGACGGATGAGCTCGGAGATCATGGCGTGCGGGGCGGGCCGGGCGGCGTGGAGCGGGTCACGGGAGCTGGGCCGCGATGGCGTCGCGGGCGCGCGTCTGGACGGGAGGGGTGCAGCGGGCGAGCGCGGCCCCGGCGAGGTCGCGGACCTGCGCGGCGTACCGCCAGCGGCGGTTGGCGTCGGGTTCCTCGATCAGGGCGTCGGTGAAGAAGGTCATGAGGGCGTCGGCCTGCGCCGGGCTGAGCCGGGCATCGGGCATGTGCGCGGCGAGGGCGGCGAAGACCGGCCATGCGGTCGGCCGCAGGGAGGGGACGAGCGGCTCGGCCAGCGCGAGCACTTCGGCGTCGAGCGGCATGTGGCGGGTCAGGATGCCGTAGAGCCAGAGTTCGTCGAAGTCGGCGTCGAGGTCGGCGTCGCCCGGAAGGTAGGGCGCGCGGGAGAGATCGGGCAGCAGGCCGTCGGCGGCGAGGCCGGCGATGGCCTCGTCGAGGGCGAGGCGGGCGGCCGCGAGCGGCGAACCCCGCCAGCGCAGGACGTTGTGGTAGACGGCGCGAATGCCGGCGATCCCGGAAACGACGAGGTTGACTTCGAGCGCGGGGCGGGCGCAGAGCAGGTGGGCCGTCGATCCGGGGCTGGCGAAGGCGAACAGTTCCGCCGCGCCGCCCTTGCAGGCGACCAGCGTGCGGTGGCTGGCGGCGATCCTGATCTGCTCGGCGGCGGAGAGGGTCTCGGGGTGGACGATGAGGAACCCGTTGTCGCGGAGGACCGCCTCGAGCGCCGCCTCGCCGGCGATGGCGCGCTGGGTGGCCGGGAGGTTGGTGCGGCTGAAATAGACGGGCTGATCGCAGGGGAGGGCGTCGCCGGTGATGCGCCGGGCGGCGGCCCGGAAGGGCAGGCCGGCGTGTTCATGGACCAGCGAGGTGATGAGGTGCATGGGGTCGGGGATGAGCAGGTCGCGGAACAGGACCGGCCCCTCGGGAATGAGGATGCGCTCGCGGCCGATGCCGAAGATGGCCAGCCATTCGAGCACCCGCTCCGGCGGCTGCTGGTTCGGCCAGTAGTGGAAGAGCACGGGGATCGTGGGCGGCAGCAGGTCGAGGGCCCAGACGCGGGCGAGCGACTCGAGCACGAGGTGGCCGAAGGCGTCGAACAGCCAGCCGAGGTAGACGACGTCGCCCTCGATGACGCGGAGGGGTTCCCTGGCGGCCGGCGCGGTCAGGCCGAGCAGGTCCTCGTAGTCCGTGCGCCAGGTGCGAACCAGCGGGATGAGGTCGCCGCTGGCGGTCATCAGGCCGCCGGTGGCCCAGATGTCGGGCGCGAACAGGTCAGGCGGGGAGTAGAGGACGTCGCGGTGGAGCGCGATCTCCGGCGAGGCGACGCCGACCTGCACGTTATGGCCGAGCAGGCCGGCGAGGTGGTCCTCCTCAGTGAACCCGACGAACCGATGGTTGCCCGGATCGACGGGCCTGCGTTCGCTCCAGAGCATGGTGGCATGTTCCCCCGGTCCCGCGCCTGTACGTGAAGTGTACCGGGCGGGTGCTCGAGTCGTCGCCGCCGGGCGCATGGCCTCCGGTCAGGCTGGCTCCGGCAGGTGGGCGGCGATGGCGGCCCCGGCCCGCTCGCGGACGGCGGGACCGCAGCGCGCGAGCGCCGCCGGCGCGAGGCCGCGCACCGTGGCGGCGAAGCGGGCGCGGCGGGCGGGGTCTGGCTCGGCGGCGAGCGCGGCGGCGAACCGGGCCATCAGGGCGTCGGCCTCGCCGTCGTCAAGATCGTCCGGCGGCAATCCGGCGGCGAGCGCGGCGAATGCGGGCCAGGCGGTGTCCGGCAGCCGGGCACTGGCGGCATCGACATCGTCGCGGTACCCGGGCAGCGCCGAGGGATGCGCCACAAAAATGGACAGGAGCCAGGCTTCGTCGTACTCGGCGGCGAGCGCGGACGCCGGCGGGAGGGATGAGGACCGCGCGCTGCCGGGAAGCAGTCCCTCATCCACGAGGCAGGCGATGGCGGCGGGCACATCGAGCTGCACGGCAAGCTGGGAGTTGCGCCGCCAGAGGAGCGCGTTGTGAGTGGTGGAGCGAAGACCGGCGGCCTCGAAGGAGAGGAGGCAGGACCCGAGCAGGGGCTGGTGCGCGATGAGGTGGACCCGCGTGCCCGGGCGGGCGAACAGCAGCAACTGGGTCGCTGACCCGCTGCAGAGCACGATGGAGTCATGGCTGCGCACCAGCCGGATCTGCTCGGCGAGGGGCAGCGTCTCGGGGTGCTCGATGCGGAAGCCGTGGTCGCGCAGGATGGATTCGAGGACGGTTTCGCCGACGACCGGGCGCTGGGCCGGAGGCAGCGCGGTCCGGCTGAGATAGAGCGGCTGGCTGCCTGGCTCGATGGGGCCGGCGACGCGCCCGGCGGCCGCCTGGTAGAGGGCGCCGGCGCGATCGTGGAGGATGGTATGCAGCAGGTAGAGCGGGTCCGGGACGAGCAGGGAGCGGACGTCGACGGGCCGATCGGGAATGATGATCCGGTCCCGCGAAACCCCGAACAGCGCGAGCGTCTCGAGCGCGGCGGCCGACGGCTCGCTGCCGGGCCAGTAGTGGAAGAGCACCGGGGTGGAGGGCGGCACGTGGGGGAGGGCCCAGACCCGCGCGAGCGATTCGACCAGCCGGTGGCCGAAGTTGTCGAAGAGCCAGCCGAGATAGAGCACGGACCCGTCGATGACGCCGGAGGGTTCCGCCGCGACCGGCTCGGTGAGGCCGAGCCAGGAGACGGAATGGCTGGTCCATCCGCGCACCAGCGGGACGGGACGGCCGTCGGCGGACAGGATGCCGCCGGCCGCCCAGGTGTTCGCCGCGAAGGGATCGCAGGGGATGACGCGCGCATCCCGGTGCAGGGCGATCGCGGGCGGGGCGTCGCTGGCGCGCAGGTCTGCTCCGAACAGGCGGTTCGCCCAGGCCTCGGGGAAGCCGATGAGCCGGTGGTTGGCGCGATCGATCGGGCGGAGCGAACTCCAGAGCATGGGGGTGGCGCTCCCGCGATGGTCCGCTGAGGCGGCAAGTGTAGGGGAGGGCGCGCGGGAACGGGTCAGCCGTTGGCGATGGCGGCGGCGAGGCGGTTGAGGCGCTCCTTCCAGAAGGCGCGCCAGTGGTCGACGGCGTCGGCGTCGGGAAGCCGCTCATGCTGCACCTGGACGCCGGTCCGGCCGCCGGGTTTGGCGGAGAGCCAGACGGCGAGACGGGTGTCGCCGCCAGCCACGTTGAAGCGGGCGGAGCGGCCGAGTTGGACGGTGCGGAGGCTGAGCAGGCCGGGTTCGAGCCAGCGGTCGCGCAGGGCGTCGTGGGTGAACCAGGCGGAAACGAGGTCGGGGGCGACGTCGAGGGTGCGGGAAACGGAGACGGCGAACCCGTCGGTCTTCTGGTTGACCGCGCGCAGGCCGCGGGCGCGCTCGTAGGAAACGGTGACGTTCTGGGCCCACCAACCGCCGAGGCCATGCTCGTCGGCGAGCCATCGGGCGATCTCGGCGTGCGAGCGCTGCTCGCCGCCCCAGGCGTCGATCAGGGCGAACCAGTCGGCGGGCGGCTTCCCGGTGGCCCGCACAAAGGCGTCATCGCCAATGGGCGATTGGGCGCTGGGCGGACGTGTGCGCGAAGCATCTTCCATGGTGGTCCCTGCCCGGGGAGGCTCCCACTCCGGGGCAACAGGCTAACACACTAGCGCGGCCAAACGTCAAGGTCATTCACCATCATTGGAAGGAATCCGCGCATGGATCAGGGCACGACCGAGAACCGGAAACGGGTGCGGGAGCGGCGGGTCTCGCCGGGGCGCAGCACGGTGGAGGGAAAAGCCGGCTGGTTGGGGGAGTCCGGGAAGTGGTGGGTTTCGAGGCAGATGCCGTCGCCGGCGCGGTAGAGCGTGCCGCCGATGCCCGGACGCCGGCCGTCGAGGAAGTTGCCGGAGTAGAGCTGGACGCCGGGCTCGGTGGTCCCGATTTCGAGCAGGCGGCCGCTCACCGGGGCCTCGAGCTCGATGACCGGGCCCGCCGCCGGATCGTCGAAGACCAGCGTATGGTCGTAGCCGCCGGCCAGCGCGAGCTGGGGGTGGCCGTCGCGGATGCGGGCCTCGATGGCGTGCGGCGCGGTGAAGTCGAAGGGGGTGCCAGCCACCGGGGCGAGTTCGCCGGTGGGGATCATCGCGGCGTTGACCGGCAGGTAGCGGCTGGCCCGCACCCGCAGCAGATGGCCGAGCGCGCTGCCGCTGTTCTCGCCTTCGAGGTTCCAGTAGGCGTGCTGGGTGAGATTGACCACGGTCGGGGCGTCGGCAGCGGCCTCGTAGTGGACGTCGAGGGCGTCGTCGGCGGTGAGCAGGTAGGTGACGGAGACGCGGAGTTCGCCGGGAAAGCCCTGGTCGCCATCGGGGCTGACGAGGGAGAACCGGACGGCGGGCTGGCCGTTCCCGGATGCGTCCTCGGCGGTCCAGGCGCGGCGGTCGAAGCCGTCGGGGCCGCCGTGGAGGGTGTTGGGGCCGTCGTTGCAGGGGAGGGCGTGGGCGCGCCCGTCGAGGGTGAAGCGGCCGCCCGCGATGCGGTTGGCGAAGCGCCCGGCGACGACGCCGAAGAAGGGCGACGGGGTGACGAGGTACTCCTCGGTGTCGGGGAAGCCGAGGGTGACGTTGCCGCGTTCCCCGAAGCGGTCGAGGGCGCGCACCTGCTGGAGCGCCGCGCCGAGGGTGAGGGCGGAGATGGCGAGGCCGAAGCCGTTGTCCAGCGTCCACCGCTCGACGGGGCGGCCGCCCGCGGTTCCGAAGGGCTGGCGGGAGATGGAAGGGGGCATGGGCGGCTCCACGGCTCGGGGCGGGCGGATGCGTGGCGGTATGGTCCACCACCCGGCGCATCCCCGGCGGGGCGGCTACCCGGCGAGCAGGAGATCGCGCACGGTCTCGCTGACCCGCCCGGCGAGGTACTCGGCGGGGGGCGTCCAGGAACCGGGCGCGGGCGCGGCGCGGGCGGCAGCGAGCACCGCCTCCGGTTCCACCCCGGCCAGCAGGTTGCTGCCGCAGGCGATGGTTTCCGGGCGCTCGGTGACGTCGCGCATGGTCACCGCGGGCACGCCGAGGATGCAGCATTCCTCCTGCACCGTGCCGCTGTCGGTGAGGACCAGGCGGGCGTCGCGCTCGAGGGCGACGAAATCGAAAAAGCCGAAGGGCGGCAGCAGGCGCACGCGTGGGTCCACGGGGGAGACGCCCTGCTCCGCGAGGCGGCGGGCGGTGCGCGGATGGAGGGAGCAGACCACCGGCAGGCCGAACTCGGCGGCGAGCAGGTCGAGGCTTTCCGCGATCATCCGCAGCCGTTCCGGCACGTCGACGTTCTCCTGCCGGTGGAGGGTGGCCAGCAGGTAGCCGCCCGGCGCGGTTCCGAGGCCGGCATGGACGCGGGAGGCGGCGATCTCCGGGGCGTAGTGGCGCAGCACCTCGTTGATCGGGTTGCCGGTGACGACGATCCGCTCCTCCGGGATGCCCTCCCGCCGCAGGTTGTCCGCGCTGCCGTGGGTGTAGGGCAGCTGGACGGCGCTGCAGTGGTCGATCACCCGGCGGTTGATCTCCACGGGCACGCGGACGTCGAGGCAGCGGTGGCCCGCTTCCATATGGACGACGGGTATGCCCATGCGGGCGGCGACGAGGGCGGCAAGGCCGCTGTTGGTGTCCCCGAGGATGAGGACGCGATCCGGGCGCGTTTCGGCGAGGACCCGCTCGGACTCCGCGATGATGGCGGCCACCTGTTGCCCGAAACTGTCCGCGCGGATGCCGAGGGCGATGTCCGGCGGGCGTACGCCGAGTTCGCGGAAGAAGAGGTCGCTGAGCCGCTCGTCGTGGTTCTGGCCGGTGTGGACGAGGAGGTGGCCGCAGGCGGCGTCGAGCGCCGGGATGAGGCGGGAGAGGCGGATGATCTCGGGCCGGGTGCCGAGGATGGTGACGACGCGGAGCGGCACGGTCAGCGAACCGCCGTCGGCGTCGCCGCCGTGGCGGTGGCCGTGGCCGTGGCCGTGGCCGGGAGCAACCCGGCGGCGCGCAGGGTGGCGCGGACGCCGTCGCGATCGACGAGGTGATCGGCGGAACTGACCTCGCGGTCGAGCGGCGCGGCGGCGGCATCCGGGCCGGCGAGTTCCGGCAGCATCGGGCGGATGGCGAGATAGTCGCCGCGGCGGATGGTGCGGCGGCCCTCCTCGTCGGAGACGAGGATCTCGTGGATCTTCTCGCCGGGGCGGATGCCGGTGATCTGGACCGGCACCGGGCGGCCGTCGATGAGGACGGCGGCGAGGTCGGTGACGAGCGCGGAGGGCTCGCCGGGAACGAAGATCTCGCCCGGCGCGGCGTGGCGGAGGGCGGCGAAGACGGCGTCCACCGCCTGGTCGAGGGTCATCAGGAAGCGGGTCATCTCCGGGGTGGTGATGGTGACCGGGCCGCCGGCGGCGATCTGGTCGAGGAAGAGCGGGATGACCGAGCCGCGGGAGGCCATCACGTTGCCGTAGCGGGCGGCGACGAAGCGGGTGTCCGGGCAGTCGAGATTGGCGGCGATGAAGACCCGTTCCTGGAGGGCCTTGGTCATGCCCATGACGTTGACCGGCTTGCAGGCCTTGTCGGTGGAGACGCCGACGACGACCCGCGGACTGGCGACGCCCTCGCGGATGGCGCGGACGATCTCCTCCGGGCCGAGGATGTTGGTGCGGACGGCCTGCTCGGGAAAGTACTCGCAGTTGGGGACCTGCTTCAGGGCGGCGGCGTTGAAGACGGCGTCCGCGCCGCGAAGGGCGCGGCGGACGGCGGCGGGGTCGGCCACGTCGCCGATGTGGAAGCGGAGAATGCGGTCCCAACCGCCGTAGATCACCTCGTCGGTGGCGGCGGCGCGGCGGGCGATGGCGAGGCGCATGTCGTGCTGCTTGGCCTCGTCGCGGGAGAAGACGACGATGGTCTGGGGGCGGCCGAGGTCGCCGGCGAGCAGGCGGCGGACGAGCGCGCCGCCGAGGGAGCCGGTGCCCCCGGTGACGAGGACGCGGGCGCCGTCGAGCGGGCGGTCCTGGGCGTTGGCGGCGAGGCCGGTGCTGGCGGTCATGTGGTTCCCCTGATGGCGTCGTACGGGACGGGGTCGGCGGCGGCGCGGGCGAGCATGGCGGGCCAACCGGGCTTCGGGATGCCGGTTTCGGCGCGGAAGCGGGCGTCGTCGAGCGAGCGGTCGATGGCGGGGCCGTCGGCGGGGTCGATCTCCACCGGCGCGGCGAAGGCCTCGCGAATCATCTCCAGCAGGGCGAGTTTGTCCACCGGGTCGCCGGCGACGTGCCAGAGGCCGTCGAGGTCCGGGCGCGATTCGAGCAGCGCGCGGATGGTGGCGGCGAGTTCGAGGGTGGTCAGGCCGCTGAAGCGGGAGCGGCGGTAGCCCTGCACCCGGCCGCCCCGCCGGGAGAGCAGCCACTCGAGCAGGCCGTGGCCGCCCTCGAGTTCGCGGCCGACGATGCTGGTTCGCAGGGTGAGCATGCCGGGGCCAGCCACCTCGCCGAGCGCCTTGGAGCGGCCGTAGACGTCGGGCGGGTCGGGCAGGTCGTCCTCCGTGGAACCGCCGCGGCGGCCGGAGAAGACGCAATCGGTGGAGACGTGGATCAGGCGGGCGCCGGACGCCCGGCAGCGGGCGGCAAGGCGATGGGGCAACGCGGCGTTGACGGCGATGGCGGCGAGGGGGTCCTGCCCGTCCGGGCGCTGCTTGATCAGGCCGGCGGCGTTCACCACGGCCTCCGGGCGGACCCGGCGGAAGAGGTCGTCGAGGGCCGCGTCGTCGCGGAGATCGGCGCCGGAGACAGTGCGGTCCGGGTCGAAGAGGGCGCCCCACGGGCGGGAAAACGGGTCCTGCCGGAGGACGGCGATGGCGTCGTGGCCGTCCTTCAGGGAGAGCCAGAGGCGATGGCCCAGCATGCCGCCCGCGCCGAGGATCATCACCCGCATCGAGCCAGCCACTCCTCCGCGCCATGCCCCGCCAGCATGGAGGCAAGGCTACCATGCGCGGCAGCCGCGCCAACCCGGCGACGCGCCGGGGACGGCGGGTTGCGGCGGATCACGGCGCGTGGGCGGCCTGCAGGGGGTCGCTGACGATCCAGGTCTTGAATCCGCGGCGGGCGATGAGCGGGGGCAGCACCGGGAGCAGGTCATCCGAGAGCCAGAGGTCGAGGATGAAACTGGCGCCCTGGTTGCAGCCGGGAACGAGATCGAGCAGGCTGTCGGCAAGACCCGCCGCGAACAGGCGGGTGACCGGCCAGCTGATGTCCCAGCGGTCGACGCCCTCGCGGCAGATCGACGCGACCGGTTCCGGGGCCGGGAGACGGCCGAGGCCGATGTCGTAGAGCAGCAGGTCGCCGTGGGTGACTGGCAGCCCGGTGCGGCGGGCGAGTTCGGCCGCGCCGACCGACTTTCCCCGGAACGAGAGGCCGGCGAAGATCCACGCGGCGGGGCGCATCGGCGAGATGCTGGCCAGCATCAGCCCGCCGAAGCCGCGCTCGTCGCCGGTGAGCCAGTAGGGGCGCACCGCGAGATCGCCGCCGCCGAGGATGCCGGCGGCGGCGTGGAAGACCGTGGTGTCCATCGAAACGAAGAGCGATCCGCCGCCCGTCAGCAGCGGCATGGCGGCGTCGATGGCCGCCCGGACCTGCCCGGCGTGAACGGCCGGGGCGGAAATGATCACGGCGTCGAACGGGGGGCCGCCCGGGTCCACCTCCGGGAACGCCACGATGTCGGCCGTGGGCAGCGCGGCGCGGGTGACCGGGGCGACGCCGGGCACGTGGTCATCGGCGATGAGCACCCGTCGCGGCGGCGGCAAGTGCACGAGCGCCAGCGGCAGCATGAAGGGCTGCAGGAGATCGTGGGCGTTGGGAAGCAGATGGGACCGCAGCATAGGCTCGTCCTGCGGGCGGCCGCGGCGGCCGCGCTCCGGCGTGGCGATGGGTCCGCCGACTCTCCCGGCATCCTACAACG
>JBJTKE010000372.1:0-2648 GCA_046096285.1 Chloroflexota bacterium | reverse complement strand
CGGTGGCGGCGGTGGCGGCGACACGACGCCGGTCCCCACCGGCTCGGCCTGCACCGCGAGCGGCCCCCGCTGCGCCGACGCGGCCGCCACCTGCACGACCTACGCCAGCGCCGGCGCGCCGTCCGGCACCTACTGCCTGCTGCCCGACGGCGGCCCCTGCGCCGAAAACGATGATTGCGCCGCCGCCCACTGCACGGCGGGCTCGTGCACCTCCTGCACCGTCTGCGCCAGCGGCTGCCCCCACGACAACATCCAGGACGCCTACAACGCCTCGTCCGCCGGGGATGTCATCCTGATCGCCCCCGGCGACTACAACGGGGGCGTCACCAACGTCAAACAGGAGATCACCTTCCGGCGCTGCGGCAGCGAGGGGGTCGTCGCCTGGAACAACACCGTCGATTCCTACAGCATCGCCGGTTTCATCAACTCCGCCTCGCCCGCCGCCTACACGATCACCGTGGAGGACATCGAGTTCACCGCCACCGGCGGCGGCTCGGTCACTGGCGGCATTGCGATCTACGCCGATCCCAGCTCGCCGCGCATCAGCTTCACCGGCCGGAATCTCGTCGTTCACGACATGAAGTTTGCCGGCACCTCCTCCCGCTACTGCGCCATGGAGTTCTCCACCGGCGTCATCGTGACGCTGACCGATTGCGAATTCCGCGACAATTCCTGCAACAAGGAGGGGGGCGCAATCCACATCGACGACGACCGGGGCAACGTCAACGACGTCACCATCACCGGCTGCACGTTCACCGGGAACTCCACCGGCGGCAGCAACGACGGCGGCGCCATCGATATCGTCCTCGGAACCGGCGGCACCGCGACCATCAGCGACTGCACCTTTACCGGCAACACGGCCTCCAACGGCGGCGGCGCCATCACCACGAACAGTCCAACCACGATCACCGGGTGCACGTTCTCCGGAAACGACGCCGTCGACGGCAGCGCCATCATCTACCGCGATGGGTCGGCCGGTGCGATCTCCGGCTGCACCTTCACTGACAACACCAGCGACACCTACGGCTGTATCCTGATCGGCGAAGGCAACGCCGTCCCCACCACCGTCAACATCACCGATTGCACCATCACCGGGAACACGGGCTACAGCGGCGCGGGCATCGCCTACTTCACCGCTGGCGGCACCATCAGCGGGTGCACCATCTCCGGCAACACCGCCGGCGACCGCGGCGGCGGCGTCTTTATCGCCGGGGGCAACGTCACCATCAGCGGGTGCACCATTTCCGGCAACACCGCCAACGAGTTCGAGACCGACAACAACGGCTCCATCGAGTCCGGCGGCGGCGGCCTGATGATCGGCAGCGGCGCATTCGTCGGCCTGCTCAACACCAACGTCACCGGCAACCAGAGCAAGAACTACGGCGGCGGCGCGTTCGTCTACGCCGGGACCGCCAGCACGACCCTGCAAATCAGCGGGACGTCCACCGTCAGCGGCAACAGCATCAAAAGTCAAGCGATTGCCGCCGGCTCCGGCATCGCGCGGCGCTACTTCTCGCTGTCCTCGTACACCGCCACCATCACCGGCGCGGCTACCGCGGTCACCGGCAACACGACGCCGCCGACCCAGTGCGCCTCCGCCGTCAACAACGTCACCACCTTTACGAACGTTTCCGGGTGCGCGTTCACCTGATCGGGCGAGGGGCGGGTCCGGGCCGGCGTCCGGGCCCGCCCCCGAGCGAGACCGGGTGACCGCAAGACCACGAGACCACAAGACCACAAGACCGCCAGGCATGGAAAAACCGCCCCCCGGATTGCTCCGGGGGGCGGTTTCGCTTGCCTGTTCAGGAAGATGCCTTGCCGCCTCGCGGCGGCTCGCCACCCTCTGGCCGGGACCTAGTACCGGCTGCCGCCGCCGTAGCTCGGCGCGGACGACCGGCGGTCCTGGAAGCACTCGCGGCAGTACACCGGCTTGTCGTTGCGCGGCACGAAGGGGACTTCCGTCGCCTTCCCGCACTGCGAGCAGGTTGCCGGGTACATCTGGCGCGGGCCACCGCCACCGCCGCCGCCGCCACCGTAACTGCGGGACCCGCCGTAGCCGCCCCCGCCGCCGCCGTAGTTGTCGTACCCGCCACCGCCGCCGGACTGGTTCCGCTGAGCCTTGCGCTCCGCGCGGCACCCCGGGCAACGCTGCGGTTCCGAGAACCCGCGCTCCTGGTAAAACGCCTGTTCACCCGCCGTGAACACAAAGGGCTGGCCGCAATCGCGGCACGTGATCGTGCGGTCCATTCCGCCGAAACCTCTCCTGCTGCCTCGTACGGCAGCGAACCTAAAAGAACCGCAAACGGTCTCGGCGGAACATCGTGGGTCTGCGCTCGTGCGCTTCTCCGACGCCGTGCGCGTCGACTTCGCTTGTACGTAAATGATAGCACACCCGATGCCATGCCGTGTGGCAACAGGTTTTACTTGCCGCACTCGCCGCCTTTCTGTCACATTCCCCCATCGGTCCTCTCTTTCGTTGCCTCGTTGGGCAACTCCCCTGCCCACTGGTACTGTCTGCACGGACATCCGTCCCCAACGGCGGGCTGGCGGCGCGCGACGGCGGGCCGCCGGTTCTCCCGCCTCCCCCTTCCCCCTCCCGCCATTCGTCCTGTCGGCCACAGATCGCGCCTCCCGGTCACCACCAGCCA
>JBJTKE010000371.1:0-4231 GCA_046096285.1 Chloroflexota bacterium | reverse complement strand
GGCCGCGCGAGTGGGCGAGCAGAGCGCGGTGGTGTGGAAGGCGTTGTAGCGCAGGCCGGTGGTGGCGAGACGCTCGACGGTCGGACTGGCGACGACGCCGCCGAAGGATTCGAGCCAGGCGAAGCCGACGTCGTCGAGCAGGACGAGCAGGATGTTGGGCGCGCCCGCGGGGGCGGACGGAACCGGGGGCGAGTCGGGCGTCGAGTCCGCGTAGGACATGCCGATGACGGCGTTCGGGTAGGCGAAATCGGGCTCCGGGTAGGAACTGGCCTGCTGCTCGACCGGGAAGTCGGAGGCGGCTGGTGGTGCGGCCGCGGGCGAAGGGGTCGCCTCCTGCGCGGTGGCGCGGCGGGCCAGGAGCGGGGCGGCAGCGGCCATCGCGGCCGCGCCCCTGAGCACCGACCTGCGGGCGAGCGGCCGCTCGGCCGCCGTCGAACCGTTCCGGACGCTGGAATCCTCGCTGGTCATCATTGCCTCCTCGTGGCGTGCGTCAGCCCGCCCCGGCGTTCATTCGACGCATGTGCGGCGCGGCTGACCCGCCATGCTCCGGCAGGAAGGCCGCACTGTCCAATGATCGCAGTGGCGGGGGCCGTTGGCAGTTCCGCGGAGGATCATTTTTCGGGCCATTTTCCAGCTTGCGGACGGTACACTGGCGACAGGCTGGCCGCGGCGGCGAATACGCGCGAGCGCCACGGATAAGGCCCGGCCGGGAACGATCGGGAGTGTGGAGTGCGCCGTGAGCGAAGCGGGCGGATTGCCGCTCTCGCACATGACGGGAATCGAGCAGCGGCTGCTGGCGCGGGCGCGGGCGCGGCGCATCGGCCCGGACGACCTGATCGTTGCCGGATTCTCCGGGGGCGCCGACTCGCTGGCGCTGGCCTGCGCGCTGGTCCGGCTGCGCGCCCGCGGCATTGGCCCGGCGGTGATGCTGGTGCACGTCGATCACGGGCTTCGCGATGAGAGCGCGGCCGACGCCGAGGCCGCCGGGGTCCTTGCGTTGGAGCTCGGTCTGCCGTTCCGTGCGATGCGGATCGGGGGAGAGGCGTTGCGTCGGCACCCCGGGGTTGGCGTGGAGGAGGCGGCGCGGCGGGAGCGGTACCGGCTGCTGGCCGAGGCATGCCGGGCCGTGAAGGCCGTGGCGCTGGCGCTGGCGCATCACCGGGACGACCAGGCGGAGAGCGTGCTGCTCCACCTGCTGCGGGGGGCGGGCACGACGGGCGCGGCGGGCATGGCGGAGCTGACATCGCGGCCCGTGCCGTGGTGGAGCGGGGAGCCACCGGGCGCGGCGGTGGCGGTGTGGCGGCCGCTGCTGGCCGAGCCGCGGGCGGCGTTACGGGACCTCGTGGCCGCGCGCGGTCTTGCGCCGATTAACGATTCGTCGAATGATGACCGGGGCTTCGCGCGGAACCGCATCCGGCTGGATGCGCTGCCCGCGCTGGAGCACGCGATGCCGGGCGCTGCCGCTGCGCTTGCCCGGTACGCCATGGTGGCGGCCGATGAGGACGCGGCGCTCGACGCCCTCGCGGGGGAGGCGCTGGCGGAAGCGACGGACGCGGCGGGAGCGCTGCGCTGGGAGCCGCTTGCGGCCCGTCCGGCGGCGGTTCGGCGGCGGGCGGCGCGGCGGTGGCTGCTGGCGGCGGTTCCGGGGTCGGAGCCAGGGCTGGACCAGGCCGAGGCGCTGCTGGCGGCGCTGGAGCGGAACCGGGGCGGCGCGGTCGTCGAGATCGGCGGCGGCGCGAACGTGAGGATCGAACGTGGCGCGGCCTCGCTGCCGCGGCGCGGGGAGGATGGGGAGCGGCGATGAGCTGGCAACTGGAGCGGCGGGCGAACGGGGTTTCCCGGATCCTGATCACCGAACAGGAACTGCAACGGCGGATCTACGAGCTCGGGAAGGAACTGGACGGGCTGTACGGTGGCGACGCCCCGCTGATGATCGGGGTGCTGAACGGGGCCGTGGCGTTCATGACCGACCTGATGCGGGCGATGACGGTGCCGGTGGAGATCGACTTCATGGCGGTCTCCTCCTACGGCAGCGCCACGGTCAGTTCGGGGGTGGTGCGAATCATCAAGGATCTGAACAACGACATCGAGGGCCGGCACCTGGTGGTGGTGGAGGACATCATCGACAGCGGGCTGACGCTGCGCTACCTGCTGGAGTTGCTGCAGCAGCGGCGCCCGGCGTCGATCCGGGTGGTGGCGTTGCTGAAGAAGGACAAGCCGGATGCGGTGGAGGTGCAGGCCGACCTCGTCGGGTTCAACATCCCGGACGAGTTCGTGATCGGCTACGGGCTCGACTACGCGGAGCGATACCGGAACCTGCCCTACGTGGCGGTGCTGGACCCGGCGGCGATCCGTCCGGAGAGCTAGCGGGCCGGGGCGGGCCACGCGTGTATACTCGGGACCGCGCGGCGCCGGGTCCGGCGGCCGCGGTTCCCGCGCCTGCCGGGATGGAGCGATGCCCAAGATGAAAGAAAAGTGGTTGCGCAGTGGCCTCGTGTGGCTCGTCCTGATCGTGGCGACCGGAGCGCTGTGGCTGACGTTCGTCAACGGCGGGCCGCAGCCGGAGCGGATCTCGGTCGGGGAACTGGCGGCGGCGGTCCGCGGCAACCAGGTGGCCCGCCTGACCCAGCGCCAGGACGGGCGCGAGGTGATTGTCCGGTACGTGGACGCCGCCGGCCGGATGGACTCTGTCGCGGTGCTGCCCCCGGACACGGATTTGCTGTCGGTGCTGGAGAGCTACGGGATCGACGCCTCCAGCCTGCCGCCGGATGCGATTGTGTTCACGCCAGCCAGTCGCTGGACCAGTTGGCTGGGAGCGGCGACCTTCCTGCTGCCGACGCTCTTCCTGATCGGCATCTTCCTGTTCATGATGCGGCAGGCGCAGGGCAGCAACAGCCAGGCGATGAGCTTCGGCAAGAGCCGGGCGCGGCTGTTCACCGGGAACAAGCCCTCGGTGACCTTCGCGGACGTCGCCGGCGTGGACGAGGCGAAAGAGGAACTGCAGGAAGTCGTCGAGTTCCTGAAGTACCCGGAGAAGTTCGCGGCGCTGGGCGCGCGGATCCCGCGCGGGGTGCTGCTGGTCGGGCCTCCGGGGACGGGCAAGACGCTGCTGTCGCGCGCGGTTGCGGGCGAGGCGGGGGTGCCCTTCTTCAGCATCTCCGGCTCCGAGTTCGTCGAGATGTTCGTCGGCGTGGGGGCAAGCCGGGTGCGCGACCTGTTCGAGCAGGCCAAGCGGAACGCGCCCTGCATCGTCTTCGTGGATGAAATCGACGCGGTGGGCCGGCAGCGCGGCGCGGGTCTCGGCGGCAGCCACGACGAGCGCGAGCAGACGCTGAACCAGATCCTGGTCGAGATGGATGGCTTCGACTCCTCGACCAGCGTGATCGTGATCGCCGCGACCAACCGGCCGGACGTGCTCGACCCGGCGCTGCTGCGGCCGGGCCGGTTCGACCGGCAGGTGATCCTCGACCGGCCGGACATCTCCGGGCGGCGGCAGATCCTGGAAGTGCACTCGCGGGGCAAGCCGCTCGAGGAGGACGTCTCCATCGAGAACCTGGCGCGGCAGACGCCGGGCTTCTCCGGGGCGGACCTCGAGAACCTCGTGAACGAGGCGGCGATCCTGGCCGCGCGGCGGAACAAGAAGACCGTGGGCAACGCGGAACTGACCGAGGCGATCGACCGGGTGATCGCCGGGCCGCAGCGCAAGAGCCGGGTCATCTCCGAGCGCGAGCGGACGATGACGGCCTACCACGAAGCTGGCCACGCGCTGGTCGCCCGGATGCTGCCGAACGCCGATCCGGTGCGGAAGGTGAGCATCGTGGCCCGCGGCATGATGGGCGGGTACACCCGGGTGGTGCCCGACGAGGACCGGCTTTTCAAGACGAAGGCGCAGTTCGAGGACGACCTCGCGGTGTTCATGGCCGGGCACGTGGCCGAGTCGATGGTCTTCGAGGAGCAGTCGACCGGGGCGGCGAACGACATCGAGCGGGCCACGGCGATGGCGCGCCGGATGGTGACCGAGTTCGGCATGAGCGAGACGCTGGGACCGCTGGCCTACGGCAAGAAGGACGAACTCGTCTTCCTGGGCCGGGAGATCAGCGAGCAGCGCAACTACAGCGACGCGGTGGCCTGGAAGATCGACCAGGAGATCGCCCGGCTGGTCGAGACCGCGCACGAACGGGCGAAAGCGATCGTGACCGAACACGCCGCCGAACTCGAGGCGATCGCGGTC
>JBJTKE010000370.1:0-2271 GCA_046096285.1 Chloroflexota bacterium | reverse complement strand
GTGGCTGATCCGGCCGCGCCGCGCATCGCCGAGGAGGCGGCGGCCATCGCCGCCATGCTGGGCGACGCGGAACTCGTTTCCGACGGCGAGGCCACGGTCTCCCGGGTGCGGAACGCAGGGGCGCGGCCGCTGATCCACTTCGCCTGCCACGGCCGCTTCGATCCCGAGAACCCGCGCGGGTCCGGGCTGAAGCTGGCCGACCGCTGGATGACCGTTCGCGACGTGGCCGCGATGCGCCTGGCCGGGGGGCTGGTGACGCTGAGCGGGTGCGAAACCGGGCGAGCCGGCGTGGGCGCGGGAGATGACCTGACGGGGCTGGTGCAGGCCTTTCTCGCGGCGGGCGCGGGGTCGGTGCTGTACAGCCTTTGGATCGTGAACGACGCCTCGACCGTGGAACTGATGGAGTGGTTCTACCGTTCGTATGGGAATGAGGCCTGGACCGCGGCGGGCGCGTTACGCGCCGCGCAGTGTGGGATACTGGCAGTACATGCACATCCGGCGTTCTGGGCGCCCTTTGTGCTGGGAGGGCAACGATGACTTTCAGGATTGGCCGCGCAGCGTTCATGGCGTTCCTCGCGGCGGTGCTGCTGGCGCCGATGGCTCCGGTGGATACCCTCGCGAAGCAGCGTCCCGCGAAGTCTGCCAACAGCGGGCGCGGCGGCGATCATGGGTGGAACCCTGGACCGCGCGCGGAGCGAGACCGCGAGTTCGGTCGTGACACTGGAAAGGGCGATTTTGCCGACACCTGCGACGTGGTTCTCGCCGGGTCCTGTGCTGGGCAAGTGATCGTCCACTTCCAGGCCGGGTACGGGCCGGCCGACGTTAAGGTGATCGCTGATGCAAACGGGGCGATGGATATTGACTGGCTGTACCCACGAGGGTTGGTGCTGTACAGAACAAGTGGAAATGCCGCCGAGTTGGCGAATCAACTCGCTGCGTCGCCAGTCGTTGACTGGGTCGAGCGCAACACTGTTGATCAGCAGCCGATCGGAAGCCCAAGGATCTTCACGCCCCGTGCCTACACCAGCCCGGCTGCGGTGGCGGATGACGCGCTGAACTCCTCCACTGCGCTGGCCGCGGTGAAGGGGCGCGAGGCGGCGGCGTGCTTCAACGGCGCGGGCGTGGTCGTCGCGGTGATCGATACCGGCTTTTCCGCGGATGGCAACGAGCTCTTCCAGGGCGGGGTGACCCAGGGCTTCAACGCCTTCACCCGGACCGCTGACGTCCAGGAGGGCGTCGATGGGTCGGTGAAGGACGCGGCCGGGCACGGCACGCACATCGCGGGCATCATCCGGCAGATCGCGCCGACCTCGACCATCATGCCGATCAAGGCGCTCGACGCCGACGGTCAGGGCCAGGCCTTCTACCTCGCGGTGGCGATGGATTACGCGATCGCCACCGGCGCGGACGTGATCAACCTCTCGCTGGGCGCTCGCCAGCCGTCGAAGGCCGTGGACATGATGATCGGGATCGCCGACCAGCAGGGCATCGTGGTCGTGGCCGCGGGCGGGAACGACGGGAACGACACCAGGTCCTACCCGGCGGCGGCGGATGGCGGCACGCTGATGGGCGTGGCGGCCACCGGGCTGACCGATTCCGCGACCGGCCTGGTGAACTACCAGATGCTGGCGAGCTATACCAGCCGCTACCGCGAGTTGGACCTCGCTGCGCCGGGAACGGACGTGATCAGCGCTTTCCCGGTCGGGCTGGCGGGGATCGACACTGGCTGGGCGATCTGGAGCGGCAGCAGCATGGCGACCGCCTGGGTGTCCGGCGCGGCCGCGGACGTGATCGCCAAGAACCAGACCATCGACGGCGATGCGGTGGTCCAGCAACTCAAGCGCACAGCCACCACCCTCTCCGGCGACACCGGCAACACCGACGGCAAAGGCGGGATGCAGCGCCGCACGATGCTTGACGCCGGCAAGGCCGTCTGCGGCGCGGGCCGCTAACGCCGGGAGCCTGGCTTCAGGCACCGGGACAGGACGCACGAACTCGTTCCGCCCCCTTCTTCGCCTCGCGGGGAAGGGGGCGGCTCTGTTGTGGCCGCGATCTTTACGATGCCTCGTCCCTGGCGGGACTTCACCCCTTGGCTCCCATGCCCGGTGCGAGGGAGAGCGGTTGGGGCAAGGGCTCGAGGCGCGCTCCGGGTGAGGGCACGTGCGGCGTCCGGGGCTCGGGCCGCCCCTCGCCTATACTCACCCGGTTGCGTTCGACCACACTCCGCCCGATACCCGATACCCGGCGCCCCACACCCGACACCCGATACCC
>JBJTKE010000369.1:0-3924 GCA_046096285.1 Chloroflexota bacterium | reverse complement strand
TCAGCGCTTTCTGGCACATCCGGCCACGAAGCCCTTAGCGCTTCGACATATCCGCTGCCGAGTGCTTCCCTGATGCGTAGCTTTCCGATGAACGGCGGATTGCCGACCACGAAGTCCGCCTGCGGCCACTCCGCAGCGCGCGGGTTGACGTACTTCTCCACCGGCACCTGCGCCGATTCGTCGGGCACGTCCAGCCCCGTGACCGGGTGCGTCTTCATCGTCTTGCCGTCCCAGCGCGTGACCGGGCGGCCGTTCTCGTCGGTCTCGTATTCGACGCGGTCGTAGGCGAGCACGGCATCGCGGCATTCGATGTTGCGGAAGTCCTTGAGCACTGGCAGCGGCGGGGTGACGTTGCCGCGCGTGCGGAAGTGCCACTGCAGGTAGCCGGTCCACGGCTCCCTCTCGGCTACCTCGGCGGCGCGCGGGTTCAGTTCGAGCCCGAGCAACTGATGCGGGTCCACGCTGACACCGGCCAGATCGAGCCGGCCCTGGGTGTCGCCAAGCGCGTCGAGGAAGTTGAGCACCTCGCCTTCGAGCCGCTTCCTCTGCTCCAGCGCCACGTACAGGAAGTTGCCGCTGCCGCAGGCGGGGTCCAGCACCGTCACCGCCGCCAGCCGGTCCTGGAACCCGCCGAGGCAGGCGGCGAGGTCGCGCTGGCGGGCATCGCGCAGGCGGGTGGTGCCGGCCTCGCGGGCCGCGTCGCGCTCGCCCGCCAGCCGCTCGGCCTCGGCCCGCACCGCCAGCCACTCTCGCCGCAGCGGCGCCAGGATCACCGGCTCCACCACCCGCAGGATGTCCTCCCGCCCGGTGTAGTGCGCCCCAAGCTGGGAGCGGCGGGCCGGGTCCAGCGACCGCTCGAACAGCGTCCCGAAGATCGAAGGCTCCAGCTGCGACCAGTCCGCCGCCGCGTCCTCGGCCAGCGAGCGCAGCTCCTCCGCGGAGAACGGCAGCGGGTCGATCGCGGCGAACAGCCCGCCGTTGAAGCGCGGCACTTCCTTGAGGTTGAAGTCGCCGCCGTCGCGCATCGCCGCGAAGAGCGCCGCCGCCTGGGCCGGGAAGCGGTCGGGCTTCTTCGCGCCGAAGGCCAGCAGATCGGTGAACAGCCCGCGCTCCAGCAGCCCCATGTCCTCGGCGACCAGGCAGAACAGCACCTGCACGAGGAAATGGGCGACGGCGGCGGGGTCGTGGCCGCGGGCGGTGAGGTCGAGCGCAAGCTGGCCGAAGCGCTCGGCCGCCTGTTCGGTGACGCCCGAGGTGCGCTTTTCCGGGCGCAGTTTCTCGGGATCGGTGAAGGCGTTCCGCAGCACCCCGAAGGAGAGCGGGTCCGAGAGGTCGTCGATCGTGAACTCGTAGGTCTCGGTGACGGTGCCGGTGAAGTTGGTCTTGACCACGAAGCGGATCAGGTCGCAGACCACCAGCAGGGGCGGATTGTGGAGGGCGTCCTTGTAGAGGAGAACCTGCTTGTAGGCGGCCTCGAGGTCGGCGTGGCGGCCCTTGTACTCCCAGGCGAAGCGGCCGCGGTAGAAGACGTCGGCGAAGCCGTCGCCGCCCCCCGCCTTGCCGGCGCCGGCCTCGAAGGTGAAGAACGCGCCGTCGGGATCGGCCTCGGCCGGGGTGGGCACCCCCAGCAGCCGGCACAGGTCGATGAAATGCTCCTGCGCCGCCGACTTCTCCTTGAGGTTGGCGAGCCGCCACTTCTGCTGGAACTGCGCGACGTTCATGTCAGATGCTGCCGCTTTCGGCACCCCTGCCGCCAGTGGTCGCGGCAGTGTCGCACAGCGCCCGCCCGCGCCCCGCCCGTCGGGTTTCCGGCCGCATCGCTCCCGCCCGCTGGCCGTTGCGCCGCGCCACGCCATGCCACGCCATGCCGCCACCCGGGGGCGAACTCCCGCAACTGTGGGTGCCCGGAGAAAAATGGCGTAAAAAATGGCGTAAAAAATGGCGGGTTTGCTCTGGAGTTTTCCCCCTCGGGCGTGCACGATGACCGGAACCCCGCGGAAGCGCGGGCGCGACCGGCAACCCCGCGAGCGGGGCAGGAGGCACGAACATGGACGGGGGAACGTTTGACCGGGTTACGCGGGTGCTGGCGGGCAGGCTGACCCGCCGCACCGGCGCGAGCGCGGCTCTGGCCGGGCTGTTCGGACTGGCCGGATCGGGCGGGGCGCTCAGGGTCGAGACGCCGCAGGCCGCCGCGAAGCGCCGGGCTGGCGAGCGCGCCCCCGGCGCCCAGGGCGAGGTGGACGACGAGAAGAAGCCCTGCGGCCCGAAGGCGCGGGACAACCGCTGCCGCAAGGACAAGGACTGCTGCACCAGGTCCTGCAAGAAGCCGAAGAAGGGCAGCACGGCGAAGGTCGGGCGCTGCCGCTGCGTCAAGCCCGGCAAGAAGTGCAAGAACGGGCAGAAGTGCTGCGGCGGGGCGCGGTGCCAGAACCGGAAGTGCACGATCCAGCCGGTTCCCGCGACCTGCACCGCTTCCGGCGGGGCCTGCGCCTCCAACGCCACCTGCTGCACTGGGCTGGTCTGCCAGGACGGGGCGTGCGGGCCATGCGTGGCGGCGGTCTGCGCCAGCGGCTGCGCGCACACGACGGTCAACGCCGCCTACGCCGCGGCGGCCGCCGGAGCCACGCTCTACATCGGGCCGGGGTCCTACCCGACCGGCATCGAAGTCGACAAGGACATCACGCTGGCGGCCTGCCCGGGCGTGACCGGCGTGGAACTGGTGGTGGACCGGCAGGTGCGGGGCGCGGACTCCTACTACGCGATCCTCGCCGAGGACGCCAACGACACGAACACCTACAGCGTGACGCTCCGGAATCTGGCGCTGAAAGGCACATTGCCGACCAACGTCGACGACGCCCTGCTGAACGCCGGGGCGAACGGCCGGGTCGACTTCACCCTCGAGGATTGCCGCGCCAGCGACACCCAATACCTGCTATACGTGCCGAAGGGCGGCACGCACCGGGTGACGCGGCTCGCTGCCACGAACTTCGGCTACGGCATCTACTTCTCGGGCGCGCCAGTGGTGGACCTCACGGTCGAGGACAGCCAGTTCACGGATGGGCTCGACAGCTACTGCGCGCTCTACGGGTTCCAGGCGGTGCAGGCGACGGTGGCGGTATCTGGCTCGACCGTCTCCGGCGGCAGTGGCGGCTTCTACGCCTCGATGACGCAGTCGGGTTCGTTTACGGTCACGGACTCGTCCATCACCGGGGCAATCGGCGAGACGCCGCTGGGCTTCTTCGGGGTCCAGGATGGAGCGACCCGGGCCAACACCACGGCAACCTTCACGAACGTGACGGTGGACGGCTGCTCCTACGGCCCCTACGTTGGCGGCGGCGTCATCGCTGTGAACGACAGCGCGTTCACCAACAACGGGGACACGTACGGGTACTTCGAAATCATCAACACGACGCTGACCCTGACCGACACCACGATTTCCGGGAACACCTCCAGCTACTACGATGCCGGGGGAGGCATCTACGCCGTCTGCAGCGGCGGCTATGCGCTATACGTCACATTTGCCGGAACAACCACGGTGGAGGGCAACTCGGTCACCGGCTGGGGCGGCGGCGTCGCCGTGTCGAGGTTCGGCGGCGCAGGCGGCTGCCCGTCCTTTTCCTTCACCAACGTGACGACCACAAACGTGAAATCGAACACCGCCACGCTGGGCGGTCCGCAGTGCGCGGTCTGCACCGTCTCGGGCACCTGCAACTCGACCACCTTTGTGAACGTGGCCGACTGCAACTTCAACTCGGGCCCGCTCCGCGGACGCCTGCCGGGCCGGGCCATTTACCCGGCCCGGCAGGCCGAACCGGCTCCCCCGCGGCCGGCGCGCCGCTCCCGCTGCATCCGGCTTGTCCCCCGGGCCGGGTGCGGCGGCAGCGGCGCGCTGGCTTCGGGCCGCCCCGCGCCCCGCACCACGGG
>JBJTKE010000368.1:0-4512 GCA_046096285.1 Chloroflexota bacterium | reverse complement strand
TGGAGGATAGCACCGGCCCGCGAAAACCGGCGTTCGCCCGTGGGGTACACTTCCGCCGCAACACCCGCGCC
This sequence comes from Chloroflexota bacterium, assembly GCA_046096285.1. GTDB lineage: Bacteria > Chloroflexota > Chloroflexia > Thermomicrobiales > UBA6265 > CADCWF01. The sequence goes on along the minus strand of JBJTKE010000368.1, from coordinate 4,441 downwards.
GGGGTGGCGAAATGGCAGACGCAGCGCACTCAAAATGCGCCGCCGCAAGGCGTGCGGGTTCGAATCCCGCTCCCGGTACCTCGCCCGAACTCCAAAGCCGATCCTCTGCAGCGCCTCTCCCGGCGGCTTGCGGACCGCGTCTTCGCGTTCCCGCCGATGCTTCCGGCGTTTACTGCCCACCCGCCTCCCGCAGCCACGCCGACTCCCGCAGCGGGGCCGCGCCCGCGCCCTCCGGCCACCAGTACGCCACCAGCGCCCGCCCGATCTTCCCGTTCGTCACCGCGCCCTCGGGCTCGCTCGACATCGCGCGGTCCGCGCTCGCATGGGTCATCGCGCAGTAGACCACCCGCCGGCCGCCGGGAAACCCGAGCATCCCGGCATCCACCCAGGTGCCGGGGAAGAACCCCGTCTTGGCCGCCGCCCACAGCCGCTCTTCCTGCCCGAGGTCCTTCGCGAACGGCATCACCTCGACGTACCGGGGCACCTGGTCGAGGTGGTGCTGGCGGCGCATGATCCGCATCGCCTCCGCCGCTGCGTCGGCGCCTAAGGTCGCCGGGTCGGCGAGCCGCTCCACGAGCAGCGCCATGTCCCGCGGGGTCGCCTCCGCAAGCCGCCGCACCTCGCCGCCGATGGCCGCGAAATCGATCCGGTTGTGAAGGATCACCCCGCCCAGACCGAGGCGTTCCCGCACCGTCCGGTTGACGGCCTCAACCCCGCCAGCCAGATCGATCAGCAGATTGGTGGCGGTGTTGTCGCTGACGACCACCATCAGCGTCGCGAGATCGCGGATCGTCGGCATGAGTCCGGGCACGAACTCGCACAGCACCCCGGACCCGCCGACGATGTCTTCGCCGCGGACTTCGACCCGCCGATCGAGGTCCAGACCCTCCTCAGCCGCAATCCGAAGGGTTTCCGCAAGCACCGCGAGTTTGATCACGCTCGCCGTCGGGTAGAGCGAATCGGCGTCCCGCGCAACCTCCTCGCCGGTGTCGGGGTCGCGGGCATACAACCCGACGGCCCCGGAGAACGCTGCGACGATACCGTCCAGTGCTTCCTCACAGGCTTCCCTGCTCAACCGATCTGGCATGTCCATCCTCCTGCATCGTCCGTGGAACCCGGATCAATACGCGCCCCGCTGCAATTCCCGGACGCTCGGGCCCGCGGGCGCCGCCGCTGCCTGTGCCGCCGTTGGCCGTCAGGAGCACCCATCACCAGATAGAACCCGGCTGCGCGGCTTTTCACGACATCAGCGGTTGCGCCAGCGTGATCCTCGCGGCTCAGTCGCGCATTCGGCAGGTGTGGGCCGCTGGCGCCGCCCGCCACCACGCGGGGGCGTCTGGATCGCGCAGACCTGACATGACAGGACCACAGGGGTGACGCACCACAGGCCGGGCTAGTGATCCTGCCGCTGGTCGAGGTGCTCCCGGATCCTGGCCAGGTGCTCCATTGACCGAGCAACGGCATCGGCAGGAAAGCGTTCCGCCATCGTGGCGAACTCGGGGATGAGGTTCCGGATCGCCGCATCGCGAAAGCGGCGCCCCTCATCAGTGATCATGACACGCTTCGAACGACCATCCACCGGGTGCGGCGCAAAGCGAATCAGTCCGGCTTCTTCGAGCCGCGCAAGCGTGTGGGTCATGGTCGTCTTCGGCACGTGGAAGGCGCGCGCCAGCGAGAGGGGCGTGGGCCCGTCGCCCACTCGCATCAGGTGATCGAGAACGCCAAAATGCGAATTGAGGAACCCGTCGGGTAGCCCTGACTCCAGCATCCGGCCCGAGAGATGCGCAATGCAGTGGATCTCATTGAAGAACCCGAAGAAGAGCCCCACCTCGTCATCGGACATCGACGCGTCCGGGCCGCCCACGGAACACCGGGATTCATCGGACGTGCGGTTCTCCACCTGCGCCGTGGCTGGACGCTCGTGCATTTCGGCGGGAACGGGCGCGGGTTTCACGCGGCTTGGTTTCTCCTCGGCGGAGCGGTGCGTTGCCTCTGGTGCACGGCCCGCATTCTCTCCATAAACCGAATCCTGCTGCAAGTGCTGTTCCGTCGCGGACCAGCGCCGACTCGGGAAACCGGGAAGGACCCACCAGAGCCGAGATGCCCGACGCCGCGCGGCGCCCTCTGAACCACCGGTTGCCGCGTGCTCCGGCCGCCAGCGCGGACCCGCACGCCGTGGCGCAGCGAGGCGCCGCGAGCGTCGCGTTCTCCGGCGGAGCAGGCCGCAATCCGCCCCGCAAGCAAGGGCGGCGACTCGTACCAGAAGGGCGCCAGGTGACCATCGGCGTCACCGGCCTTATGCGGCGGTCCGGCGAGGTTGGGACCTGATCGGAGCGGAACCGGGACCGCCCGGGGATCAGATTCGCGACCGTATGCCTGCCACGAAGACTCGACCAGCAACTCCAAACCGGTGACCCCTACTCCCCACGAAAATCGCAGCCCTCGTGGCTTCGCGACGAAGGTCCGGCGCACCCGTTCCGTTTGGCGCGATGAGACGGCGCCGAACGGGTCTGCCATCCGGCCCCTGGTCCGACCATGCGCCGGACCGGCCCGAACCACTGGCCCCGGCAATCAGTCCGGCGGCTCGGCGCAGGCCTACACCCGGGATGCCAGGGGGTCGCATCTTGCATCTCGCGCGATATCGCACTATAACGTACGATATCGCACCATACTGGTACGATATCGCACGATGTATGCAGGAGGGCGAACTCCCCATGACGCTGTCACGCCGCAAAGCCATCGGACTCGTTGGCGGGGGAACGATCCTCGCAGCCGCGGGTGTCGTGGGGTACGACGTTACCCGCACTCCGTCGGCGGCCCTCGCCCCCTGGTCGGCCGCTGGCAACGAGGAGGAAATCCGCCGGAAGGCGCTGTCCTTCGCCCTGCTCGCCCCGAACCCGCACAACCGCCAGCCGTGGCTCGTCGATCTCCCCGGGAGCGACGAGGTCGTGCTCTACGCCGACACCGCGCGCCTCCTGCCGATGACCGATCCCTACAGCCGCCAGATCACCATCGGCTTTGGCTGTTTTCTCGAGGTCATGCGGATGGCCGCGGCGGAGTCCGGCGACCGTGTCGATGTCGACCTGTTTCCTGACGGCGAGGATCGGCGGACGCTGACCGACCGCCCGGTTGCCCGCGCCGTGTTCCGGCCCGACGAGGGAGCCGTTCCCGACCCCCTGTTCTCGCACATCCTCCAGCGGCGATCCCTCAAGGAACCGTTCGACACTGCGCGCCCCGTGCCGGAGGACGCCCTCGGGGCGCTCGCCAGCAGCGCCGTCTCCGGGTCGCGCTTCGGGGGTTCCATCCTTCCGGCCGACATCGAGCAGTACCGGGCCCTGACCCGCGAGGCGCTCCGCATCGAGATCGAAACGCCACGCACCTACCAGGAAAGCGTCGATCTGTTCCGGATCGGGTATCGCGAGATCGACGCGAATCCCGATGGCATCGATTTCCGGGGCCCGGTGTTCGAGGCCATGCGAATGCTGGGGCTTTTCACGCGGGACTCCGCCGCCGACCCAAACTCCACGGCCTACAAGGCTGGCCTCGATGCCGTCTGCGCCAATGCCGACACCGCGATGGGGCACATCTGGCAGGTCACGCCAGCCAACTCCCGGAGCGACCAGATCGCCGCCGGCGCCGACTGGGTTCGGATCAACCTCGCCGCGACGAGCATCGGGCTGGCAACCCAGCCGCTCAGCCAGTTCCTCCAGGAGTACCCGGAGATGGCGAGCGTGTATGACGAGGTCCATCGGCGGCTTGCGCCGGAAGGCGGCACGGTTCAAATGTTCGCCCGGATCGGCTACGGCCCCGAGGTGGTCCCCAGTCCACGCTGGCCGCTGGAAGCCAAGACGGTTCGCGCCTGACCGCGGATCAGCGTCCATCCCCTCGCCCTGCGGCGCGATCGGCCACACCCGGGACCCCGGGGAGATGCCCCCTGACGTGACCCAACCTGGATCATGCCGGGGCGCATCCCGCGCGTTCCCGGGGGTCGTGGCGCGTTGACGGTCTCACATCCGCCTGCGTATACTCGCCGGGTCCGTGGGGGCGTAGCTCAGCTGGGAGAGCGCTACAATCGCACTGTAGAGGTCGGGGGTTCGAATCCCCCCGCCTCCACCACGGAAGCGGAGCGGTCCGGCGAATGCCGGGCCGTTTTTCGTTGTCCCGGCGGCGCGGGGCCTTCCTCGCCTGCCAACGAACCGGGGCGCCCGCTCGGACGCCCCGGTTGCCCGTCTCCTGTTGTCCGGCCCTCGCCCCGGCCTACCCTGCCGGTTGCGGCGCCCAGCGGCCGCCGCCCGGCGGAGCGTCGCGCTCCGGGCCGGTGAGTTGCTGCTGCGGACGCGGGTTGAAGGCCGACGCCGGCCGTCCCCTGGGCGGGCCGACCAGGGCCGGGGACGGCCGCGGGTGGGCAAAGCCCGACTCCAGTTCCTCGCTCTCGATCGTC
>JBJTKE010000367.1:0-1960 GCA_046096285.1 Chloroflexota bacterium | reverse complement strand
CCGACACCCGCCGGTCCCGCCCCACCGCCGGCGGCGCCAGCGCCCCCAACCCCCCCGCCTCCACGGTCCCGGCCGCCCCCCCCGGCCGTTCGCCGATCGCCCGCGCCGCGGCAACCGACCGGCGGTGCGCCGCCGCCGGATGCGATGGACCTGCGGCTGTCGGTGCTGTTGCCGACGCGGGGGCGGCCGGGCCCGCTGGCCCGCTCGATCGGCACGCTGCTGGATCGGGCGCTGCACCCGGAAGCGATCGAAATCCTGCTGGCGGTGGACCGCGATGACGCGGCGACGCTGGCGGCGCTGCCGGCCATGCCGTCGCAGGTGCGGGCGATTGTGGTGGAGCGGCGGGGATACGTGCGGCTGCAGGAGTACATGAACCTGCTGGCGCGGCTGGCGTCGGGCTACTGGACGATGATGTGGAACGACGACAACCTGATGGAAACGCGGCACTGGGACGAGGTGATCTGCAGGGAACCCGATTGCATCGGCGCGCTGCTGAGCGCCCACGGCACGATGAACGTGACGCCGGTGATCCCGCGGCACTGGCTGGCGCTGGTGGGGCACTACAGCCTGCACAACCACAACGACACCTGGTGGGAGTTCGTGGGCACGCTCTCGGGGCTCGGGCGGGTGCTGGAGGTGGAGTTCGTCCATGACCGGTTCGACCTGACCGGCAACAACGGCGACGAGACCTACGATGAACGGACCTACCTGAACACGGGCCTGTGGTCGTCGTCGGAGCAGGCCATCACACGGGACGCCGAGACGCTCAGGGCGTGGATCGCCTTCGAGGCGGCGGCGGCCGGGGATCTGGCCGCCGGGGAGCCGGGAGCGCAGGCGCGATGACGCCCGCCCGGCGGCGTCCCGGCGCAGGGCGGCGTCCGGCCCGGTCCGTGGCGGCGGCGGGCGTGTTACGATCAATGGGCGCATGGTCATTGCCGCCCGCACATGCACGATGGTCGCTGTGGAGGGGCCGCCGGTGCTGGACTCCGACACCGTCCGGAACATGACGTTCGTCTCGTGGCGGACGGGCAATCTCGATGCCGGCCGGTTCGCCTGCGACCGGCTGCGCTGCCTGCCCGGCATTGCCCCCTCCGAGGCAGAGGAGGCCCGCCGCAACATGGCCTTCTACGTCGTCCCGTTCGCCTCCTTCGCCCGGGATTTCGTGGAGTGGCGGCTCGATCCCGGCGCGCCCGGCGTGGCCGATGCCCCGGCGCTGACCACCGATGGCGATGACGTTGGCCTGCTGGCGGTGGTCCGTCTCCAGTCCGGCGGAGGGGATTGCTGGCGGTGGATCGCGCTGGACCAGCTGGGCGCGCCGCGCGGGGGCGCCGGGGAGATGGCAGGATCGCTGGCGCTGCCGGATGGCTGGCGGGTCGCCGGGCCGCAGTTGCTGGCGCACCCGCTGGCCGGTGACGAGGCGGTCACGTTGTCCGGCGCGGCGTTCTCACCGGACGCTGGCCCGCCCCGGTTGGCGCTGGCGCCCTTCGATGCGCGGGCGCGGGCGTTCGGGGCGGCGCGGCTGGTGGGCGATCCCGACCCGGGGCTGTGGACGGGGCCGTGGCCGCTGGCGTGGCGGGAGGGGCGCCTGGCGGTGCTGCCGTCGCTGGGGCCGACGGCGGCGCTCGATGTGGCGGCGGACGGACGGCTGGGCTTCGCGGGGCTGGCGGAAGCGCCGCGGGTGGCGGACGCGCTGCATGGGGCGACGCCGCTGGCGCGGTTCGGGGATGGCTACCTGGCAATGGCGCGGGAGTTCGTGGCGTACCCGGGGGGGCCGGGATTCGAGACCGGCGGGCTGGGGGAGTACGACCCGTACCCGAACGGGCTGCACGTGGCGCACCGGCTGGCGGCGTTCGACGGGGAACTGCGGATGACGGGGCTGTCGCACGCGTTCGTGTTCCGGGGGCTGGGCCGGGAGGCCTGCGGCGGGCTGGCGGTGACGGGGGACCGGGTGGTCCTCACA
>JBJTKE010000366.1:0-9613 GCA_046096285.1 Chloroflexota bacterium | reverse complement strand
ATCGTCATCATCCAGCTTGACGACATGCGGGCGGCCGACTGGTCGTACCTGCGGAAGACCCGGAAGCTGCTGTCCGGGGCGGCATGGCATCCCAACTACATCATCGAGTTCCCGCGGTGCGCGCCGAGCCGGGCCACCATGCTGACCGGCCAGTTCTCGCACAACCACGGCGTCTACGCGCCGAACGGCTCGTTCCCGCGGTACGAACTCAGCAAGCTCGACCGCATCTCCATGGGGTCGGTGCTGCGGGACGCCGGCTACCGGACCGGAATGATCGGCAAGTTCATCAACGGCTACCGGATCACCGACGCCCAGCCCGGGGGCTGGACCCGCTGGGTGGCCCTCTCGAAGGCACGGCACTTCGGCCAGCGGATGAACGTTGACGGCGGGCGGCTCGACCTGAAGCGGACCGACTTCGTCGGCCGCACGCTGGCGCTGTATGCCGAGGAGTTCATCGAGGAAACGGGACCCGAGCAACCCCTGTTTCTCTATTTCAATCCGGTCGAGCCCCACATGCCCGCCGAGCCGGAGCGGGCATTCCGCGGGCGCTTCCCGGGCGTCGCGATCGAGCGCGATGCTGCTTTCAACGAGGCCGACGTCTCCGACAAGCCGTCCTACCTTGCCGCGCTGCCGGCGCTGACGCCGGAACAGGTCGCCAAGCTCGACGGCATGAACCGGGCCCGGTTCCAGATGATGCTGTCGGCGGACGAGATCATCGCCGATGTGATCGGCGCGCTGGACCGGGCAGGCCGGATGGACAATGCCTGCATCTTCGTGATGAGCGACAACGGGATGATGCTGGGCCACCACCGGCTGATCGAGAAGTCCCTGCCCTACGACCGGGCGGTGCGGGTGCCGATGCTGGCGTGGGGCGCGCCGTTCGCCGCCGGGGAGAACCCGAGACTGGTCTGCAACGCCGACATCGCGCCGACCTGCGCGGAACTGGCCGGCACGCGGATGCCGGCCGCCGACGGGATCTCCCTGCTCGGCAAGCGCAAGCGCGACTTCGTGCCGCTCCACAGCAACGCCGGACCGGACGATCCGCGCACCGGCCGCGGGCTGCGCTCGGCGGACCTGATGTACTTCGAGTACGCAAACGGCGAGCGGGAGTTCTATGACCTCCGCGTCGACCCGCTCGAACTCAACAACCTGCTGCCGCCGTCGTACAGCGGCGATCTTTACCCGATCGGGCTGCCGGGAACGCCCGCGCTGACGCTGCGCACCGCCTCGCTGGGGGCGTGCCGGGGCGACTCGTGCTCGCGGGCATGACTCGGCGCGGCGACCTGTTACATTGGAGCCGCAGAATTGACCGGCAGCGGGCGGCGGATCGCCGCGAAGCCCGTGTCCGTGGCTGAGGGCGAGGGTATGGCGATCCGGAACTGGGCGGGAACTCGCCGTGCCTTGCTGGCTGGCGCGGCTGGCGCAGCGGCGGCTGCCGCGGGAACGGCCACGGCGGCCACGGATGGCGGCGGCGGCAAGGGCGGGGTCGGGGCGAAGGCCCAGCCGACCGTGCTGCTCATCAACATGGACGATTTCCGCCAGACCGACTGGCCCTACATGCGGCGCACCCTGCGCGCGCTTGCCGGCCACCGGATGTTCGAGAACTACATCATCGACGCCCCGTTGTGCGGTCCGTCGCGGGCATCGCTGCTGACCGGCCGCTATGTGCACAACACCGGCGTCTACTGGAACGAGGGCGCGCCGGACGAGATCGCGGGGTACACCGCCTACATGGAGCGGCGGCTCGACCGGGTCTCGCTCGGCCGGGTGCTGCAGCGGGTCGGTTACCGCACCGCCATGATCGGCAAGTTCATGAACCTCTATGACGGCACCCAGCCGCGGCCGATGGGCTGGGACCGCTGGGTGGCGGTCACCCGCAAGGGCCACCTCGGGGTGCCGCTCAACATCGACGGCGAGACGGTCCAGTTCCCGAAGACCGCCTATTCCACCGAGGTGCTTCGCGACTACTGCCTCCAGTTCATCGACGAGGCGCCCGCGGACGACCCGCTGTTCCTCTACTTCGCCACCCCCGCCCCGCATGGACCGGTGGAGGCCGCCCGCCAGCACCGCAAGGCCTTCCCGGCGGCGCAGGTGGAGCGCAACGCGGCGTTCGACGAGAGCGACGTCTCCGACAAGCCGCTGCACGTGCAGGCTGCGCCTCCGCTGTCGCAAAGCCTGATCCGGCGGCTCGATGCCACCCAGCGCGGCCGCCTGCAGATGCTGCTCTCGGTGGACGAGGCGATCGACGCCATCCTGAGCCGCCTGCGCGACCAGGGACGGCTGGACAACGCCTACGTGATGATCACCAGCGACAACGGCCTGCTGCTGGGACAGCACCGGCTGTATGGCAAGGCGGTTCCCTACGACATGGTGTCGCGGGTCCCGATGCTGGCCTGGGGCCACGGCTTCCGGGAAGGGCGCGACACCCGCCTGACGGCGACCGTGGATATCGCGCCCACGGTGGCGCAGATCGCCGGGGCGAAACTGCCTGGCGCGGACGGGATGTCGCTGCTTTCCGCCGCGCGGCGGGACTACGTGCCGCTGCAACTGGTGTCCGACCCGCAGTTGCCGAGCAACGGCTACGGCCTGCGCTCGGAGCGCCTGATGTACTTCGAGTACGTCAGCGGCGACCGGGAGTACTACGACTACAAGTACGACCCGCTCGAACTGGACAACCTGATGCCGCCGGGCGCTCCGATGGCGCCGCTGCAGCCGCAGTTGCCCGCGCCGGAGACGCTTTCCGCCCGGCTCGCGGAACTGAGACGCTGCCGCGGCGCGAACTGCCTGGTCAAGCAGGGTTAACGTCAGGCGCCTGGCCTGGCCCGGGCCCTTCCGCCGCAAGGCGCGGCGCCGGCCGCCGCTGTCTCACCATCCCGAACCCCTGCCGCGGGTCGCTGCATGACGCGGAGATGAACGCCCCGGCCCGCGATCGCTCGCGGCCGGCGCGGTTCATGCGCGGCTCACCCGCCGCTCACGGCGCGGTCATGCCGTGCTGCCATGCTCATCCCCGGGAGCGGCTGCGAGACAGGGATGAGGTGTCGTCATGGAGAACCGTGTCATGCCGGGCTGGATGCGCCGCGGGGCCGCTCGCGTGGCGAGCAGGCGGGCTGCGCTGGCCGCCAGCCGCGGTGGGCTGGCCGCCGCGGCCGGGCTTGCCTGCGAGGGACCGGACGCGGCCGCGAAGGGCGGCGGGAAGAAGCGCTGCTCGAAGGTCGGCGGGCAGTGCGGCGGCGGCAAGCCGTGCTGCACGAACCGCTGCTGCTCCGGGCGATGCGCGCGGCAGGGCGCGGCCTGGTGCGCGAAGCAGCACAAGGACATGGAGGGGTGGTGCGACCAGAAGTACCCGGTCTGCTGCCCGCCCGACATCGTGAAGGGCGGGGCGTGCTGCCTTGCGGAGTACCCGGTCTGCTGCCCGCCCACCTCCTTCGAGCCGGACGGCTACTGCTGCGTCGAGGGGGCGCGCTGCGTTGACAGCGCCGCCCGTTGCGAGCTGAAAAGCGGCGATGGCGCGACCGGCGGCGGCCAGCCGTGGCGGTCGCGGCGGGCGCTCCGCGGGGCGGCCTGAACGGCGGACCCTACAGCGCGCCGAGGATCAGCCCGGCGATGGTGAGGTAGATCATCAGGCCGGTGGCGTCGACCAGCGTGGCGATGAAGGGGGCGGAGACCACGGCGGGGTCCGCTCCGAGCCGGCGCAGCACGAGCGGCAGCACCGCCGCCACGCCGGACGACCAGACGGTCAGGACGAGGATGGTGAGAGCCACCACGAGGCCGATCTGGAGACCCGCCGCCATGCCGCCGCGGATGAACCCCGCCGCGCCGAGGGCGAGACCCATGAGCAGGCCGGTGGTGACCTCCTTGAGCAGCACCCAGCCCGCGTCGCGCAGGTCCACCTCGCCGAGGCCGATGGCGCGGACGAGGGTGGTGGCGGTCTGGCTGCCGACGTTGCCGCCGATGCCGACGATGAGCGGAATGAACAGGGTGAGGGCAGGCACGAGTTCGAGGCGCTGCTCGAAATGGACGAGCACCTGGGTGGTGAGCAACCCGGCGACGAAGAGGAAGAGGAGCCAGCCGACGCGGCGGCGGACCAGCAGCGGCACGCTGGCGAGGCGGTAGGGCATTTCGAGCGGCTGGGAGCCGCCGAGGCGCTCGATGTCTTCGGTGGCTTCCTCCTCGAGGACGTCGGCGACGTCGTCCTGGGTGATGATGCCGAGGAGCCGGTCCTGGTCGTCGACGACCGGCAGGGCGAGCAGGTTGAGGTCGGTGAGCAGGCGGGCGACCGTTTCCTGGTCGGCGGTGGCCTCGACCCGGAAGGGGTCGGAGACCATCACCTGGCTGACGGGCGTGTCCGGGCGGGTGAGCACGAGGTTGTGGAGGGAGAGCACGCCGAGCAGGCGTTCGTCGGCGTCGAGGACGTAGACGTAGTAGATGGTCTCGGCCTCGGCGGCGACCTGCCGCAGCATGTGGATGGCGTCGTCGGCGCGGACGTCGGGGGCGATGGCGACGAAGGCCGGGGTCATGCGGCCGCCGGCGGTGTCGGGCGGATAGGGGAGCAGTTCGCGGATTTCGGCGGCTTCCTCGGGCTCCATGGCCCGCAGGATCTGCTCGGCCTCCTCGTCGGTGAGTTCGGCGATGACGTCGGTGGCGTCGTCGGGAGACATCTGCTCGAGGAGGTCGGCGGCGTCCTCGGTGGCGAGCGACTGGATGATGTCGGCGGCCTGCTCGGGTTCGAGTTCCTCGAGGAGTTCGGGGATTTCGGCGTCGGGCAGGTAGGCGAAGAGGGCGGCGATTTCCTCGGGATCGAGGCGGGGCACGAGATCGGCCCAGTCGGAGGCGTCGAGGCGGTCGGCGAGGCCGCGGATGCCGCGCTCCTCGCGGGCGGCCAGCAGGTCGCGTACTTCGTCGATGGTTTCGCTGGAAATCATGGTTCACCCCGCGCGCCGGCGACCGGACGTGCAGTATACGTGGCGGGGCGGCGGCGGTCCGGAGGTCAGCGGAGGGCGGCGGCGAGCCAGGCGGCGGATTCCGCGGTCCAGGCGGGGATGCGGTCGAAGAGGGCATGGCTGGCGCCGGGATGCCAGGAGAGGGTGGCGACCTCGCCGGCGACGGCGGCGAGCATCACGGCTTCGCCGGGAGGCACCATCATGTCGGCGCCGGCGCCCATCACGAGCAGCGGCGAGGCAAGGGCTGGCGCCGCCTCCCGCAGCGAGAACCGGGCCGCATACTCCATCATCGCCGCCTCGGAGCCGGCGTGATGGGCGAAATGGCGGCGCAGCAGGGGTGAGGCGCGGTGCAGCCAGACGCGGGCGTCCCACGGCGGGGTGACGGCGACGACGGCGGCGATGCGGGGATCGCGGGCGGCCATGCGGACGGCGAGGGCGCCGCCGAGCGAGACGCCGAGCAGGGCGATGCGGCCGGGATCGACGCCGAGCGCGCCAGCCTCGGCGCGGATGACGCCGGTCAGGCCGGTGCAGTCCGGATCGGGCTCGGTGGAGAGGGCGGCCTCGCCGGAGCCGGGCCAGTCGAGGGCGAGGACAGCGAGACCCTGCCAGAGGAAGGGCTCGGACCAGAGCAGCAGTTCCTCCTTGCTGGTGGTCATGCCGTTGAGCAGGACGACGAGCGGCAGCGGGCCGTCCAGCGCGGGCGGCCGGGCCAACCAGCCGGGAAGGTGGCCTGATTTCCACGGGAGTTCCACCCGGGTGGACGCGGGGTCCAGTTCCTGGATGGCGCGGGAGAACAATGTGGCGCAACTGGAGCGCATGGCCCGGGCGGCGCGGGGATCCTCGCCGGGCTCCCACGCGCCGACGTGGTACAGCATGGCGGCGTGGCGCAGCGCCATCGCGGCGGCCTCGGACCGGCCGAGGGCCGCCTGCTCGCGGGAGTAGGTCAGTTCGCGGGCGGCGGCCCGGGACCAGGCGTCGCCCCAGGACTCGAGCGAGCGGATGGCGGCGATGGCCGGGCCGGTCACCTCGTCCGGCAGGCCCATGGCGGCGAGGCGCGGCAGCATGCCGCGAAGGGCGCGCCGGGGATTGATCCGCAGCAACCGGTCGGCCTGGGCGGGGGTGACCAACTGGCCGGTTTTCCAGCGCAGCGGGGCCCAGCGGTCGGGGCAGGCGGGCGGTGGCGGCGTGCGCTGCCGGCGGCGAAGCCTCATCGCGGGGCGGACCAGGCGCGCTCGCGGGCGCGGGTCAGGGCGTCGTGGATGGCGGCGGCGTGGTCCGGGAAGCGGCAGGCGACGATCACCGCGTCGAGCCGGAGGGTGGAACGCCGCAGCCCGGCGACGGTTTCCTCGACGAGCAGGGCGAAAAAGGGTTCCGGGTTGAGGCGCCCGGGACCCGAGTCGACGCCGAGCGGGGGAATGGCGAGCACCCGCGCTTTCGAGCGGTCGGCGGCGACGAGCGCGGCGGCGAGACCGCGGCGCACATCCTCGATGCGGGCGGCCTCTCCGAGCGAGCGGTGGACGACCGCATGAACGACGCGCTCGACCCCGCGGGATTCGAGCCCGGGCGCCCCGGTGACGATCGCCGCGCCGATTTCGAGGGGAGCGTGGGTCATTGCCTGCCGCTCGATGTCCGATCCGCCCAGCGAACGCAGGCCGACGATCCCCGGCGTGGAGATGGCGCCCATCACGCCGCGCCGGTTGGCCGGGATGACCACCGTGTCGGCGCCCTGGCTGAAGACGTCGCCGAGGGCCGCGATCACCGTCGTCCGCCCGAACCGGACGCCCGCGGGATCGTTGACTGGATCCGGGTTCGCTCGCTCCGGCATGGTCACCTCGCCTCGCGAGTATACGCCGGGGTGCCCGCGCCGGTCGGCACGGTCAGATCGGGAACAGGATCATCTCGCCGGTGTCGAAGCGGGCGACGGCGATGCCGTCGTCCCGCCAGTCGATGGCGCCGATGGGGATGCCACCCTGGTTGCCGACCGCGATCAGCGGACCATTGCCGTAGGCGTCGAACACGGAGACGGTGTAGCCGTCGCTGACCGCGAGGCGGTCGCCCGCCGGGGACCAGTCGTAGCCGACGACCGCGCCCACCGGCACCTGCACGCCGGCGTTCGGGTCGGCGGTCGGGGCGACGAACAGGCCGCCATTGGCGAGGAAGGCGATACGGTCGCCGCCCGGGGTCAGGCGGGCCGAGCCCAGCCCGCTCCCGAAGGGGCCGCCGTCCTGGCCGGACCACAGCAGGAAGCCGCCGCCGCCGGGCGTGCCGGCCCGGAGTTCCACCCGGCCGTCGTCGAACAACCGCTGGTAGTAGGCGATGCCGGCGGCCCAGCCGACGGGCGTATCGACGTGGCCTTCGGTGGTCGGTTCGAACGGAACGGGCAGGCCGCTGGCCGGGTCGACCCAGGCGGCGGTCGGCGCGCCGGTTTCCTCGTTGGGCGCGACGGTGAGGACGGACCCGTCCGGGGCGATGGCAGGATCGAATCCCGGCGCGCCCGCACCGATGACTGGGGCGGAGCCGATGTCGGAGGCCGGGACCGCCGCCGCCGGTTCGGCGGGCTGCTCCTGCGGAACGGCCTGCTCCTCGACCAGTTGCCCGCCCTCCGGCTGGACGGGCTCGATGACCTGCCCGTCGCCGGGAAGCGCGGGGTCGTAGGCCGGATCGGCCGCGACCGGGGCGTCGCCCTCGCCGGGAACCGGCTCGATCACCTGCTCGACGGGCATGTCGCCCCCGGCGGGAACGATGATCGGCTGGCCGTTCTCGTCGTACGTCGGGGCGGCTTCGCCGGTCCAGGCAGTGTCGGCCGCGGGGTCCACGGCTGGCTCCGGCGTGGCCTCCTCGAGCGGAGCGGCGGCCGGGTCATAGGCGCGGTCCACGCCGAGGTTCTCCTCGACGAGCGCGGCGACCGGGTCGGTCGCGGCATCGGCGGCTGCGCCACCGCCGCCCGCGGCGGCCGCGTCGTCGCGGTTGCCGCCGCCGTTGCCGCCATTTGCGCCATTGCCGTCGTTGCCGCGGTTGCCGCCGCGGTTGTTGCCGTCGTTGCCCCCGTTGCCGCGGTTCCGGTCGCGGCCGTCGTTGCCAGCGCCGCCGCCGCTCGCGGCCGCGCCCTGGTCCTTGCGGTCGTTCTCGCGCCGCACGGCTGGCTGGTCATAGACGGGTTCGGCGCCGCCCACCGGGACGTCGCCGGCGACCGGCGCGCCCACCGGGGCGACATCGGGGGCCGCGTCGACGGCGGGCGGCGCTTCCTGCGCCATCGCGATTTGCGGGGCCTCGGTCGGGGCTGGCGGCGCGGCGGCGACCGCGGGCTGGGGCGGCCGGGTGGCCTCGCCCGGCGCGGCGCGGCGCACCGCTGGCTCCGCGGTGGCGGTGGGGCGCGGCGGCTCGGTCGGCCGCGGGACGGCGGTGGCGGTCGCGGCTGGCTGCGGGGCGATAGTGACAACCACTTCGGGGGCGCGGGTGGGAGCGGGCGCCGGCGTCGGGCTCGGCGGCGCGGCGGCGATCGCTGGCGCCTCGGTGGGAACGGCCGTCGGCGGTATCGACGGTGCGGCGACGACGGACGGCGCCGCGGTGGCGGTGGCGTCCTCCGGGGCGACGGCGACCGCGCTGATGGTGGCGCGAGGCTCGGCATCGGGGTTCATGCCCGGGCTGACCGCCAGGTAGATGGTGCCGGCGAGCGCGGCGACGAGCGCGGCCGCGCCGGCGGCGGCCACCGCGGGCGAGCCGAGCAGGAGACCGCCGCGGCGCAACCAGGCGAAGCTCGGCGGGCCGTCGTCGATCCGCTCCAGCACGCCGCGGGTGACGACGGCCGAGGCGGGAAGCTGGGGGATGGCGTGAATCCGGGCGACGGCGGCGCCCATCTGGTCGGCAAAGCGGCGGCAGCCGGGGCAGCCGGCGAGGTGGGCGGCGAGCGCCTGCTGGTCCGCGAGGGCGAGCGGGGCGTCGAGGCTGTCGGAGATCAGGAACTGCGCGCGGTCGTGGGAGATCATCGCTGGCCCTCCCGTTCGTCGGCCGGCGCGGCAAGCGGCGTGTCGTAGATCTCGGCGAAGGCCTTGCGGGCCCGGAACAACCGGAGCTTGGCGGCATTCTCGGTGATCTCGAGCGCGGCCGCGGTCTCTGCGAGCGAGAGACCCTGGTAGTGGCGCAGCAGGAGCACCGCGGCGTAGTGCTTGGGGAGTTTGTCGAGCACCTGCTGGATGTCCTCGCGGCGGCCGACCATGCCCTCGACGGACCCGCCCGCGGCGTGATCGTGGCCGGGCATGAAGGGGATCCACTGGACGATCTTCTTGCGCCGGAGAGAACTGATCGCGGTGTTGGTGGCGATCCGGTAGAGCCAGGGCTTGAAGGCGAGGTCGTCGCGGGTGCCGGGGAGCGCGTTGTACGCCTTGATGAAGGCGTCCTGCGTGAGATCCTCGGCCAGCGCCCGGTCGCCCACCATGCGGTGGACGTAGTTGAGAATCGGCGCGTGGTACTGCTCGAAGAGCCGGGCGAAGGCGATCTGGTCGCCCGCGCGGGCCCGCCCGACGAGATCGGCGTCGTCCGGCGTCAAGCTCCCACTCCCACGCGCGCCGCGCCAGGCGGCGGTCTTGTTCCACGGTCGTGCGAGATCCATGTCGGCGGTTTTCACTCCCTTCCCGCCCCAACGCGAAACCTCCCCCGGGAGCCATGCGTTAGGG
>JBJTKE010000365.1:0-1546 GCA_046096285.1 Chloroflexota bacterium | reverse complement strand
GCCGCCTCGTCGACGACCCGATGCGCCGCGCCGCCGTCCGGCAGGCGCTCAAGCCGGTGGCCGACCTCGAACGGCTGGCGAACCGGGCCCTCAGCGGCGCCATCCTGCCGAGCTAAACGTCCGCCCTTCGCGACTCGCTGGCGGCGCTGCCCGCGCTGATTTCGAGGTAGTAGCCAAAGACCTTGTTGTACCCGACCTTCAGGGACCGGATGCCGCTGCGCTCGCGTTCGGTTCGCTCGAGGCCTGCGATCCACTCCCGCGCCTCGCGCGCCCGGGCTTCGTGCCCGTCGAGTTCCGGCGCGAAGCCCGGACGGATCACCGACCCCTTGCCGAGCACGGCGGGCGGTTCGTCGACGATGGCGCTCCGCAGGAGATCGCTGGCCCGCAGGCAGCCGTCCAGCACCGCTCGCAATGGTTCCGCGTCGGGATGGCCGGCGGCGGCATCGATCAGCGCGGGCAGCGCCGCCAGCGAGTCGCGAAGGGCGGCCGTTTCGCGCGGCAGGATGGCGCCGCTGAGGGCCCGGTTGGCCAGCCGTTCGAGGTCGGCCACCGGCTTGAGCGCCTGCCGGACGGCGGCGCGGCGCATCGGGTCGTCGACGAGGCGGCCAATGGCGTCCTGGCGCTCCAGGAGGGGAGCGATTTCGAGGAGTGGCTGGCCGATCCAGGATCGCAGCAGGCGGGCGCCCATCGGAGTTATGGTCTGGTCGAGCACGGCGACGAGACTGTGGCGGCGCTCGCCGCGGGCGCTCTCGGTCAGTTCGAGGTTCCGGCGGGTCTGCGCGTCGAGGGCCATGTACCCGTCGGTCGAGTAGACCGAGAGCGCGCGAAGTTGCTCGGTCCGGGAACGCTGGGTGTCGTCCAGGTAGGCGAGCAGCATGCCGGCGGCCCGGGCGGCGAGCGGCAGCCCGGAGAGTCCGAAGCCATCCAGCGCCTCGACCCGGAAGTGGCGGCGAATGGTCTCCGCGGCGCGCTCCGGGGTCACGCGCCAGTCCTCGATGGCGCTGCGGCTGGCGCTTCCCGGCAGCCAGCCGGTATCCCCGGCGAGCGCCGCTTCGGGCGCGACGACCTCGGCCGGCCCCAGCCTGAGCAACTCGCGGGCGATCGCGGAACGCGCGGCGTCGGGAGTGGCGGCGGCGATCTGGCAGGTCCGGAACTCACCGGTGGAGACATCCGCGTAGGCGATGCCTGCGCGCACGCCGTCGATGACCACGCCGGCAAGGTAGGTGTTGCGATGGGCTTGCAGCATCGAGGAATCGGTGACCGTGCCGGGCGTGACCACGCGGGTGACGTCGCGATCGACCAGTCCGCGGCCCTTCTGGACTTCGCCGACCTGTTCGCAGACCGCCACCTTGTGGCCCGCCGCCACGAGGCGGGCGATGTAGCCCTCCGCGGCGTGGTGCGGGATGCCCGCCATTGGAACGCGGAGGCCCTTGCCCATGTCGCGCCCGGTCAGCACCAGGTCCAGCAGGCGGGCGGCCAGTTCGGCGTCCTCGTCGAACGTTTCGTAGAAGTCCCCGAGCCGGAACAGCAGGATGGTGTCGGGAAA
>JBJTKE010000364.1:0-2687 GCA_046096285.1 Chloroflexota bacterium | reverse complement strand
GGTGCTGCAGGAGCGGGAGTTCGAGCGGGTGGGCGGCAGCGTCAGCGTGAAGATCGACACGCGCGTGATCTCGGCGACGAACAAGGTGTTGCCGCAGGAAATCGAGGCCGGGCGGTTCCGGGAGGATCTGTACTACCGGCTGAACGTGATCGCGATCTACCTGCCGCCGCTGCGGGACCGGATCGAGGACATCCCGCTGCTGGTCGAGCATTTCATCGGCAAGCACCGGTTCCGGGCGGGTGAGGGCCCATCGCGCATCAGCCAGTCGGCGGTGCGGTTGCTGATGGAGTATCACTGGCCGGGGAACGTTCGGCAGCTGGAGAACGTGATCGAACGGGCGGTGGTGCTGTCGCAGGGCGGGTTGATCACGGGGGAGCACATCGACCTCGCGGGGGCCGACAACCGGCGGTTCCTCGACATCGCGCAGGCGGTACGAAAAGGGGCGAGCCTGTCGGAGCTGCTGGCGAACGTGGAGCGGCAGGCGATCCAAGAGGCGCTGAACCAGACCGACGGAGACCGGATCGCCGCGGCGGCGCTGCTGCAGGTCGATCTGCCTTCGTTCCAGGAGCGGCTTGCGGCGACGGGGGCGGCCTGAAGGATCGTCCGGGCTGTGCCACAATCGCGGCATGCGCGACGATGCACTGATCCTGGCGCTCGACCAGGGAACCACTTCAAGCCGCGCGATCCTGTTCGACCGGGCCGGGGGGATGGCGGCGGTCGCGCAGCGGGCGGTGAGGGCAAGCTACCCGGAGCCGGGCTGGGTCAACCAGGACCCGATGGAACTCTGGCGGACGACGCTTGATTGCGCCCGGGAAGCGCTGGCCGCGCCGGGGATCGGGCCGGAGCGGGTGGCCGCGATCGCCATCGCGAACCAGCGGGAAACCACGGTGCTTTGGGACCGGTCCGGGGTTCCGGTCGCCCCGGCCATCGTATGGCAGAGCAGGCAGAGCGCGCCGGTGGTCGAGGCCATCGCGGCCCGCGGGATGACCGGGGAGTACCAGGCCCGCACCGGGTTGGTGCCCGACGCCTACTTCTCAGGCACCAAGATCGCGTGGTTGCTGGACCGCGACCCGGCATTGCGAGTCCGGGCCGAAGCCGGCGAGATCCGCTTCGGAACGGTGGAGAGTTGGCTGCTCTGGAACCTGTCCGGGGGCGCTGTCCACGCGACCGATGCGTCAAACGCGGCCAGAACCATGCTGATGGACCTGGACCGCCGCGAATGGGACCCGGTGTTGCTGGCCGATCTCGGGATCCCCGCGGCGATGCTGCCGGAGATCATCGGGAACGCGGGCGTCGTGTGCGAGACCGATCCGGCGCTGTTCGGGCGCCCGATTCCGGTGTCGGGGATGGCTGGGGATCAGCAGGCCGCGCTGTTCGGGCAGGCCTGCTTTGCGCCCGGCGACGCAAAGAACACCTATGGCACCGGGTCGTTCATGCTGATGAACGCCGGGCCGACGCCCGCCGTCTCGCGGAACCGGTTGCTCTCCACCGTGGGCTGGGTGCTGCCCGCGGGGCCGACCTACGCGCTCGAGGGCGCGGTGTTCGTGACCGGGTCGGCGGTGCAATGGCTGCGGGACGGGTTGGGGATCATCTCCGATGCCGCGGGGGTGGAAGCGCTCGCCGCCTCGGTTCCCGACGCGGGTGGCGTGATGTTCGTGCCGGCGCTGACGGGGCTGGGTGCTCCGTGGTGGGATGCCGACGCCCGGGGGACGATCGTGGGACTGACCCGCGGGTCGACGGCGGGCCACATCGCCCGCGCCACGCTCGATGCGATCGCGCACCAGTGCCGGGATGTGGCCGACGCCATGGGAGAGGACTCGGGCGTGGCCCTTGCCTCGCTACGGGTCGACGGCGGCGCCGCGGCAAACGACCTGCTGATGCAGACGCAGGCAGATCTGCTTGGCGTGCCGGTGGTGCGCCCGGCGACGATCGAAACGACGGCGCTCGGCGCGGCGTCACTGGCGGCGCTGGGAGTGGGCCTTGCCTCCGGGTTGGAGGAGATCGCCGCGAACTGGCGGGTCGACCGGGTGTTCGAGCCAACGATCGGGGTGGATGAGCGGGAGACCCGGCACGAACGATGGCGGCGAGCGGTGGCGCGCTCGCTGGACTGGGCCTGACGCGAGCCGGCCCCGGCGCCGTGGCCGGGCTGTTCAGGTGATCGGCGCGGTGGCGCGGGAGAGCGCGGCTCAGTCGTCGAGGTGCAGTTGGCCGGGCGCGCCGCCATCCTTGCGGACGATGCGGGAAGCGAACTTGCCCATGGAGTCGCGGGCCTGCTGGGCGTACTGGCGAACCTGCTCCTGGCTCGGCTTGCGGTTGGTGCGGTAGTAGAACTCGGCGGCGCGGCCAGCGACGGCGGTGCCTGCGTAGGCGACGGCGACCTTGGGCACCGTGCCAGCGGCGAAGGGCAGGAAGCCAGCGGCCTCGCGGGCGAGCGTGCGCCAGGCGAACCCGACGCCGACCACGGGGGCAATCTCCTGGATGATGCGGGTCTGGTCGTGGAGGTCGCGGCCGTAGATGGCGGCGAGTTTGTAGATCATCATCACCTGGTTCTTGGTGAGGACGATGAAGTCCGCCCCGGCGGCGGCGAGGCCGCCGACGATGGGCAGGATGGCGGGGATGTTGGACACCAGCGCGAACTGGGCGTTGGCGACGGCGGTGTCGTCAATGGGGACCTTTGCGGCGGCGGC
>JBJTKE010000363.1:0-1748 GCA_046096285.1 Chloroflexota bacterium | reverse complement strand
AGTACCGTCCGCACCACATGCCAAACCCGCGGCCCCGCCAGCCGCCGCGGGGCGACCGGGATCGCGGCGGCGGGAAGCGCGCTGGCGTTCGTGCTCATCGTCCCGCTCCTGCCACTACCACTGCACCTTGAACAGCTTCAGGTAGACATTGGCCACCACGATCGCGATCACCAGGATCAGCAGTCCCAGCACCGAGCCGTACCCCCACTCGATCGTGGAGAAGCTCCGCTGGTAGGCGTAGTAGCTCAATACCTCGGTCTTCGTGCCCGGCCCGCCAGAGGTCAGGACGTACACGTAGTCGAAGACCTTGATAAGGTCGACCAGCCGGAACAGCATCGCCACCGCGATCATCGGCCGCAGCATCGGCAGCGTCACGTCGACGAACGCCTGCCACGCGTTCGCCCCGTCGACCCGCGCCGCCTCCAGCGGCTCGGTCGGAAGCGCCTTCAGCCCCGCCAGCAGGATCAGCACGAAGAACGGCGTCCACTGCCAGATATCCGGGATCAGCACCGCCTGCATCGCGTACTTCCCCGTGCCCCCCAGCAGCGGCTCCTGCATCGAGGTGATCCCGATCTTTTGCAGGTAATAGGAGAGCGGGCCGTAGTCGGGGTTTTCCAGCACCTTGAACATCACGCCCGCCACCGTCGGCGGCACCACCATCGGCAGGATCAGCAGCGCCTGCCACAACCCCGAGGCCCACGGCCCGGTGTTCAGCAACACCGCGATGCCCAGCCCCAGCACGAACTCCACGGCCAGCGCGGACAGCACGTAGACCGTCGTGGTCCTGACCGCGTCAAGCGCCCGCGGGTCGGTGAACAGCCGGATCCAGTTCTCCCACCCGACCGGCTGCACCTTGCCGATCATCGGGTTGAACTCCCGGAACGAGTTCCAGATGTTGTAGACGAGCGGATAGATGCCGATGGCCAGCAGGAACAGGATCATCGGCAGGAGCCACGGCCACGCCCGGTCGGAGCTGATGCCCCGGCGAGCCGGCAGCGACGCGGCCGCCGGCGGCGGCAGCATGCTTCCCCCCTGGCTCGCCCGCTCCCCGTTCGCCATCGTCGCTCCAGCACCGGCCCGCATCGGCCCGCGTCCCCTCGGTCGCGTCATCGCCCCCGGCGCGCCCGCCAGGGGCCTTCCGCCGCGCAAGCGGCAACCTATCACGGCGCATCCCCGCTGTCAACGAGTCAGCTGCACGATTGTGCCGGATCGTGGCGTTTGCGCAACAACCATCCGTCGGCCTCCCATCGCGCCGGCGGCTGGCCCGGACAATCGTGCAGCCCCGTGGCCTTCGGCCGTGTCACTCCGTATACTCCGGGCGACAACCGGGGCACCCGGAAGGAATCCCGCATGGCCACCCAGATCCTCGACATCCCACGCGACGAGCGCGACGAAACCATGCTGCTGGCCGACATCGCCCAGCGCTACTACCTCGAGGACCAGACCCAGGAGCAGATCGCCCGCGCCATTGGCGTCTCCCGCTCCAACGTCTCCCGGATGCTCAAGGAGGCGCGCCGCCAGGGTCTCGTCGAAATCCGCATCCACCACCCCCTCGGCACCCTCCCCGAACTCCAGGCCGAACTCGCCGCCTGCTTCGGCCTCCGCGACTGCCTCGTCCTCGCCCCCGGCGACGACTCCACCGCCGCCGCGCCCGTCTCCGGCCGCATCGGCGCCCTCGCCGCCCGCTACCTGAACGACCAGATTCCCGACGGCGCCGTCGGCGGCGTCGGCTGGGGCAGCACAGTCTC
>JBJTKE010000362.1:0-13191 GCA_046096285.1 Chloroflexota bacterium | reverse complement strand
GGAACAGCCGCGTGAGAACGACGACCACCATGGCGAGGCCCAGCACCGTCAGCCAGAACCGGAGAAGCAGCGACACCAGGTAGCTGGCCATCGCTGTCTCGCGCTCTCCCCTGCCGTCCGATCAGCCCGGGCGGGAACCTCCCCGGTGCGGGGCGGCGAATGCCGCCCCGCGGGATGCCGGCGCCGCCGGCCGGTCAGGACTTGGTCGCGTCCAGGTAGGAGTAGACCTTGGAGCGATTCCAGCGGAATCCCTCCACGCTCGACCGGACCGCGGTGAAGCGGTACTCGTTGATCAACCACACCATCGGGATATCTTCCGCCATCCGCTGGATGACGGTGTAGTAGGCCGCCTTGCGGTCGTCCAGCGAGGTGCTGCTCCGCCCCTTCTCCAGGGCGGCGTCCATGTCGGGGTTGCTGTAGTTGAAGATGTTCAGCGACCCGTCGCTGTGGAGGTACGGGTAGTCGTAGAAGTCCGGATCGGGCACGCCGCCGTAGCCGACGATGCCGATGCCGTAGTCCTTCTTGACGAAGGCGCGGTCGATGTACTGCGGCACGTCGAGTTTGAGCGGGGTGATGTTCATCCCGAGCTCGTTGAGCGAGAAGGCCACCGCCTCGCCGATCGGGCCTTCGGTCGGCGTGTTCGGGATCACGAGGTCGTCGGTGATGTCGCCGACGCCGGATTCGAGGATCAGGGCCCTGGCCCGCTCGTCGTCGCGCTGGTAGTTGAAGTCCGGGGTGTAGAACGGGCTGTCCGGCAGTTCGTTGATGTCCACGGTGGAGCCGAACCCGAGCTGGGCGGTGTTCAGGACGAGTTGCTTGTCCACCCCGTACTTGATCGCCTCCCGCAACTTCAGGTTCGTCCACGGGTCGCGGGTGACATTGATGTGCACGTAGAAGTTGCCGAACAGGCCCATCTCCTCGATGCGGACACCCTCTTCCTGCTTGAACGGATCGGCGTCGGCGTTGTTGAGCCAGAGGATGATGTCGGTGTCGCCGGACTTGAAGCTGCTGACCTGGGTCTGGTACTGGGGGAAAAACTGGAACACCAGCCGGTCGATGAGGGGTTTGCCGGTCTGCCAGTAGTCCGGGTTCTTCTCGAGCGTGAGGCTCTCGCCCTTCCGCCATTCGACGTAGCGGAACGGACCGCTGCCGACGGGCGACGTCTTGATGGTGTCCATATGCTCCTGGGGCACCACGAAGATCTTTTGCAGGACGTAGGTTTCCAGCGGGGCGAACGGATACGCCAGTCTGATGACGCCGCTGCGGGCGTCCACGATGTCGACCGCCTCGATGGGCTCGACGAAGGAGGCGATGCTCGACCCGTTGGCCGGATCCTTGATGTGGTCGATCGTGAACTTGACGTCTTCCGCGGTCATCTCCCGGCCGTCGTGAAACTTCACGCCGGATCGCAGGGTGAAGGCGAACGTCTGGCTGTCCTCCCAGGTCCAGGTCTCGATCAGGTTCGGTTCGACCGACATCGTGCCGTCGTAGCTGTAGGTCAGCAGGGAATCGAAGATCTGCTGCGAGGAGGCGTATTGCGTCAGGTCCTCGGACGGCGACGTCGCGTCGAGGTTGGTCGGCTCGCCGTCGAGACCGACGTGCCGTTCCATCGCCCCGTCCTGCGCCCGCACGGTGGGCAGCCTGCTGGACCAGGGGGCGACGGCGAGCGCCGCCGATCCGGCCAGCAGCTTGCGCCGCGAGGTCGGGCGGCCGGTGACGCGCGAGAGATCGATGCTCGGAAGACGAACCATGTGCTGCTCCCTTCGCTGGGCTGGGCGACTGGACGATTACGGCTAGAGCACGAACTTCACGCGCTCGTTGCCGGTCACCCCGATTTCAAATGCCCGTCCGATCTCCTCCAGCGGCATCCGGGCGGAGATGAGCGGGCGGACATCAACGCTGCGATCCAGCAGCAGGTCGACGGCTTCGAGAAAGTCGCCGTTCGTGTAGATGTAGCAGCCGGTCAGCCGCCGCTCGCCGAGCAGCACGTCGACCGGATCGAGCACGATCGGCTCGACCGGGACGCCGACCAGGACCACCTCGCCCCCCTTGCGCACCGAGCGCAGGGCGACGGCGAGGGTGGCGTTGAGCCCGACGCAATCGAACACCACGTCGAAGTCGGTCCCGTCGCCGGTTTCGAGACGGGCCGGACCCTCGCCGCCCGCGGTCCGGGCGGGCGCGGCGCCGAAGTCCACGGCGAGCCGCACCTTGGCGTCGACGAGATCGGTGGCCCAGACGCGAGCCCCGCGCAGCGCCGCCACCCGGGCGACCAGCAGGCCGATCGTGCCGCAGCCGATCACCAGGACGTCGCGGCCGCGGATCTCCTGCGGGAGGGCAGCGGCGTGGACCGCCACCGCGATCGGCTCCGCGAAGGCCAGTTCCGCCGCGGAATGGTCCGAGGAGACCGGCACCAGGCAGGACGCGGGCAAGGTCACGAACTCGGCGAACGCCCCGTCGTAGCTGAGGCCGCCGACGAACTTCATGTCGTCGCAGAGGTGCTCCCGGCCGGCGCGGCAGTGCCGGCAGGCGCCGCAGGGCACCGACGGGCGCGCCGCGACGACCCGCCCCTCCAGCCCGGGGTCGACGCCCTCGCCGGTGGCGGCGACAACGCCCGAGAACTCGTGGCCGGGGGCGACCGGCGTGCGGATGACCGGATTCTCCCCCAGGTCGGTGTGGAGATCCGACCCGCAGATGCCGGAGGCGAGGACGCGCATCACGACGTGGCCGGGCTCGGCCGCCGGAACCGCGACGGTTTCGAGATCGAAGTGACGCACGGCGGTCAGCACCGCCCGGCGCATCGTCCGGGTCATGGGCACACCCTCGGGACGACCGTGTCCATTTCCTGCGTGCCCGCCGCGACACCGCGCCGGGCGACCGGTGAACTCTGGCCAACTTGTAGCACAAGACGTCAGGACCGTGCAAGATGGTGCAGAATCTTGCCGTGAATGCTCCGGGGCGCCGAGCGACCGGGTCCCGGGTGGAATCCTGCGGCGAGTCCCGGAAAACCGCACCATCACGTCGATACCGAGGGGGTTCATGGGGGTCTGGCGGGCGGGCCGGGGTCCGGTAACCGGTTCCGGCAGCCTGGTGGACGGCTGGCACACCATGCACAACGCGCCAGGTTGTGGCATGCTGATGACGAAAACTGATTGGTCGTGGTTTCTGATCGGGGGGTATGGGATGTCGCCCCGGCGCGGGACCCAGGGGCGGTCGTGACGGAGGCCGTGATGCTGTCAGCCGAGCGACACCAGCGAATCATCGATTTCCTGCGGGAGCGGCGCAGCGCGTCGATCGTCGAACTCGCCGGGGAGATCGGCGCGTCGCCGTCGACCGTCGGCCGCGATCTCTCCGTGCTGGCCGCCGAGGGTCTGGTGCAGCGGGTGCGCGGCGGCGCGTCCATCGGCTCGGGATTGCGCCCGGACCTCCCCTCCCGCCTCGAACGCCTCCGGAACGTCCAGGAGAAGGACATCATCGGCGCCGCCGCCGCCGCCCAGGTCCGACCGGGCGAGGTCGTTTTCCTGGAAGCCAGCACGACCGTCCTCCACGTGGCCCGCCATCTCCGGAAGCTGCACAGCCTGACCGTGGTGACGAACGACATTCACGTGGCGGTGGAACTCGCGGACTCTCCCCACATCGAGACGATCCTCACCGGCGGCACCCTCCGGCAGGCGACCCAGTCCCTGATCGGCCCGCTCGTGGAGCGCGTGCTCGACACCATCCATGTCGATGCGGTCTTCACCGGCATCAGCGGCATCGACCCCGAGCACGGCCTGTCCACCGGCAACATGATCGAGGCCCAGACGAAGCTGCGCCTGCTGTCCATCGGCGAGCGGATCATCGGCGTGAGCGACCACACGAAGTTCGGCCGCGTCGCGTTCTGCCGGCTGGGTCCCGTGGACGCGCTCGACGTGCTGGTGACCGACAGCCTCGCCCCCGCCGGCGACCTCGAACGGATCCGCGACCTCGGGGTCGAGGTCATCGTCGCCGCGCCGGCCGAGGCGTCGCTGGGCGCGCGCGCGTAGGGCATCAGCAGCAAGGAGGGTTCGGGATGGCTCGAGGCATCGGTTCCGATATCCGGCTCGGACGCTTGTTCCATCCGGAGAGCGGCAACGCCATCGTGGTCGCGCTCGATCACGGCCTGTTCATGGGGCCCATCGACGGGTTGCGACGGCCGGGCGAGGTTGCCCGGCGGCTGCTCGCCGGCGGCGCCGACGCCATCCAGTCGCCGCCGGGCCAGGCGCGGGACGTCGCGCCCGCCGTCGCCGCCATGCCCCGCGCCAGCCTGCTGTTCCGGCTCGACTCCACCAACCTCTGGCGCCAGGGGCCCCTCGCCCCGTCGCCCGGCTTCTGGACGCCGGTCGCCACGCCGCTCGATGCGGTTCGCGCCGGCGCCGACGTGGCGGTGTGCTTCCTGATCGCCGGATGGCCCGACGATGCCGCGGAGGCCGCCAATCTCTCGCAGATCGGGCGCTGGGTGCGCGAATGCGACGAACTGGGCCTGCCCCTGATGATCGAGCCCCTGCCCATCGGCCCGGGGATCGCCAACGAGAACGATCCGGCGCTGGTCGCCGCCCTCTGCCGCATGGCCTACGAACTCGGCGCGAGCATCATCAAGAGCAACTACACCGGCGATCCGGAGAGCTTCTCCCGCATCGTCGACGATGTCGGGGCGCCGGTGCTGATGCGGGGCGGTCCCCGGGCCGCGAGCGATGCCGACTACGCCCGCATGGTGCGCGACGCCATCTCCGCCGGAGCCCGCGGCGTCGTGGTCGGCCGCAACGTGTTCCAGGCCGCCGATCCAACGGCCATCCTCCAGGATCTGCGGGCGGTGTGCCACGGCGCCGGATAGGGCGCCGTTCCCCTCGACCGCATCGCCCGGCCTGCGTCGGCCGGTTGCATGGGAGCCATCATGACCGAGACCAGCGAAGCGCTCCTCCCGGGATTCACCTACGATCGCAACTGGGCGAGGATCGACGTCGACAGCGTCCCCCGCGTCGTGGTCGATCCGCCCGGACCCCGGTCGGCCGCGCTCCACGACCGGGCTGCCCGGCACATCAAGGGATTCTCCTCCCAGGTGCGGCTCTTTCCGGTGGCGTTCGACCACGGTCACGGCGTCACGCTGACCGATGTCGACGGGAACCTCTATCTCGACTTCAGTTCCGGCATCTACGTCACCAGCCTCGGCCACTGCCACCCGAAGGTGAGCGAGGCGATCGCCCGCTACGCCGCCCGCCTGATGAACTGCCACGACTTCTCGACCCCGGTCAAGACCGCCCTCGCCGAGAAGATGGCCGCCATCGCTCCCGGCGACCTGTCCGGGCTCCAGCTCTACGACAGCGGCACCACGGCGGTGGAGGCCGGTCTGCGGGTGATGCGGGCGGCCACCGGCAAGTCGGAGTTCATCTCGTTCCACAACGCCTTCCACGGGAAAACCCTGGCGGCGGCCTCCCTCGGCCCGATGGATCCCACGCAGGGACTCCGCGCTCCCGGCTTCATCCGCGCCCCGGGCTCGTACCCGTATCGCTGCCCGTGGGGCGACGATTGCGCGGACTGCGGGCTCCGCTGCGTCGAGAACCTGCAGGAGGTCATCAAGCAGCAGTCGGCCAACCGGGTCGCCGGCATCGTGGTCGAACCGATCCAGGGCTGGGCAGGCTCCATCGTCCCGCATGACTCGTTCATGCCCGCCCTGCGAGCCCTGTGCGACGAACTCGGCCTGCTCCTCATGGCGGACGAGGTGCTCGTGGGCATGGGGCGAACCGGCAAGATGTTCTGCGTGGACCACTGGAACGTGGTTCCCGACCTGCTGACGACGGGCAAGGGCTTCGGCAACGGGTTTCCCGTCACCGGCGTGCTGATCAGCGACCGCATCAAGGACGCGGTCGAGAAGATCAGCGCCTCGACCTCCTACGGCGGCAACCCCATGGCCTGCGCCGCCGCCCTCGCCTCCATCGAGGTCATCGAGGAGGAGGGGCTCTGCGAGCGCAGCGCGTACCTCGGGGATATCATGCTCCGTCGCCTGCAGCGGATGAAGGAGACCCATCCGATCATCGGGGATGTGCGCGGGAAGGGCTGCATCCTCGGCATCGAACTGGTCCGGGACCGGGCCACCCGGGAACCGTTCAGCGAGGCGGGCGTGAGCGTCTACCAGAAAGCGTTCGCCCGCGGCCTGGCCTGGATTCCGGCGGGGCACATCCTTCGCATCTCGCCGCCGCTCATCATGGACGAGGACGTCGCCCTCAAGGGCCTCGACATCATCGAGGAGGCCATCGGCGAGACCGAACGCGAGTTCGGGTACGCCTAAACCGGGGACAGGGGATCGCGCCGTGTCAGGTGCCGCCGACCGAACTGCGTTGCCGGACGACCCCGGCGCCGTCGCGACGTTCGCCGGATTCGCCGTCCGCGAGTTGACCGTCAACCCGGGCGCGGAACTGTCCGGCTATCCGTTCGTCGACCGCCGGGCCACCGGCGTCCATGACCGCCTGCGGGCCGTGGCCATGGTCGCAGGCGAGGGCCCCGGGCGCGTCGCACTGGTCGGCCTCGACCTGATCGCCGCCGGCGCAGGCCTCGTGCGGGACGCTCGCGAGCGGATCGCCGCGGCGGTTGCCATCCCGGGCGATCGCGTCATGATTGCCGCCACCCATACCCATTCGGGTCCGGCGATGGGGCTCGGCAGACTCTTCGACGACGGCGTGGTCGGTACGCCGGATCTGGCGTTCGAACGGCACGTCGTCGACGCGATCGTGGCGGCGGTGTCCGGGGCGGCAGCATCCTCGGTCCCGGTCCGCCTCGTCATGGGCAGGGCGCCTGTCGACCCGCCGGTCGGCGGCAACCGCCGGCGGCCCGACGGGTACACCGACCCGACCGTCACGGTGCTGGCCGCGTTCGACGACGCGAGCCGCCTTGCGGGCATGGTCGTCGGCATGGGGATGCATCCAACCGTGCTTCAGGCAGACAACCTCCTGGTCTCCGGCGATCTCGCCTGGGGAGTCCGGTCGGCGATCGAGACCCGGCTGGCGGATTCGCCGCCCTGCCTGCAGGTGACCGGCGCCGCCGGCGACCAGAGCACGCGGCTGACCCTAGCGGCCGCCACGCCGGACGAGGCCTACCGTCTTCGCGAGCGGGCCGCGGCGGCGGTCGCCGCGGCGGTGCCACGTCTGGCCGCGCGACCGGCGCCAACGGGCGCCTGCCGCATCGGCGCCAGCCGCCGGATGATCGAGTTGCCCGTCCGCACGCTGCCGCCGGTCGCGGATGCCGAGGCCGCCGATGCGGGCGCGCGGGCCGGTCTCGAGCGGGCCCGGCAGGAGGGAGCGCCGGTGGCGACCCAGCGCACGGCCGAGGTCGTGGCCTTCGGGACCCGGCATACGCTCAGGTACGCCCGGCTTCACGAGCGGCAGCCCTATCCGGCGTCGGTTCCCGCCGAGGTCCAGGCCTTCGCGATCGGGGGCATCGCCATCGTGGGAATCCCGGTGGAGCTGTTTGCCGGGAGCGGACGCGACCTGCTCGAACGGTCGCCGCATGCGCCGCTCCTCGTGGCGTACGCGAACGATCTGCTGGGCTACGCGCCCCCCCGCTCCGCCTACCTCGAAGGGGGGTACGAACCGACGGTCACGCTGCTGGCGGAGGGCGCCTGCGATCGCCTGCTGGACGCCGCGGAGGAGACGCTTCGCGAGGCGACGACCGCGGCGGCGGCCCGGCCCCGCCCGGCCCCGGCCGTCCCGGAGTGAGCGGGGCGCCAGCGTGAGCCGCGGCATGCCGGTCACGGTCGGCATCGACCTGAGCACGACGGCGGCGAAGGCCGTCGTGGTCCGCGCGGATGGCCGCCGCCTGGCCTTTGCCTCGTGCCCCTACCCGACCGACTTCCTGCCCGGCGGCAGGGTGGAGCAGGACGCGCGCCAGTGGTGGTCGGCGACGGCCGCGGCCGTGCGCGCGGCGGTCGCCCGGTCCGGCGCGGAACGGCGGGTCGCCGCCATCTGCGCCGCGACGCAGGGCATCTCGATCGTGCCGGTCGACGCGAGGGGCGCGCCGCTCCGGGCGTCGATCAACTGGCTGGATGCCCGGGCCTCGGAGGAGGCCGAATCGCTGGATCGGGACTGGCGGGGCGGCCGATTGCCGGAGACGACCGGCCGGCGCACGCATCCCGCGAACTCGCTGCCCAAGATCATGTGGCTGCGGAGGCATGAACCGGGGGTGTTCTCGGCCGCGCGCGGCTGGCTGACCCCCGGGGCCTATCTCGCACGGTGCATGACCGGCGTGCCGGTCAGCGACCACACGCTGGCGGCGGGGACGCTCGCTTACTCGGTCCCATCGCTGTCGTGGTCCGGGGAGTTGCTCGCCATGGCTGGCCTGGCGCCGGACCAGATGCCGGAACTTGCCTGGGCGGGGACCACGATCGGGGCCCTCACCGGCGAGGCGGCGGAGGCGCTCGGCATTCCTGCGGGCATCCCGGTGGTGCTCGGCGGCCAGGACCAGAAGTGCGCCGCCTGGTACGCCGGGCTGGCTCCGGGAGCGATCACGGTGTCGCTCGGCACCGCCTCGGCGATCAGCGGCCTCGTCGGGCAGATGCCGGCGGACCCGGAGTTTCCGGTGCCCGTCTCCCCCTACCTGTTTCCCGGGAGCTTTGTGCTCGAGGCCGTCACGCCGGCGGCGGGGGCGAGCATCGAATGGCTGGCCCGGATCCTGTCCGCGGGATCCGGCAAGACGTTCCGGGCGGCCGACGCGGCCCGGATCGCCGGCCAGGCCCCGCCCGGCGCCAACGGCGTGCGATTCTCGCCGCATCTCGCGGGAACGGGCACGCCGGACTGGGATGCGGCCGCGACCGGCGGCTTCACCGGCATCCGGCTCGGAACCAGCGCCGCCGATCTCGCCCGGGCGGTGCTCGAGGGAGTGGCCGACGACATCGCCGGGAACGTCGCGCTGCTTCGCGACCTGGGCGTCGCCGTGGACGGAATCCATTGCTTCGGAGGGGGAGCCCGGAGCGGACTGTGGATCTCCCTGATCGAGGCGGCCTGTCGCCGCACGGTCTCCGTCAGCGTCGAACCGGAGACGGCGGCCCTTGGAGCCGCGCAACTGGCGCTCGGGGCGGTCACGGGCGCCGTCACGGGCAGGTGACGTTCGGCTTCGCGGCAAGCGTCAACCTGCTGTTGACCCTGCAGACCGGTGCGCCGGACGCACCTCCATTCCCCCGGATGCCGGATCCTTCCATCGGGATTGGCCGGGATCGACGCCGGGCGCCCGCTTGGGGCGTGCGGCGAAGCATTCCCTGCGGATCGGGGGGGCGATCCACCAGCAGGCCGTGATCTCCTCCTCGCGTCCACCGGGCGACGCGTGGGAGTGCAGGATTGCGACCCTGTCACCTCCCCTGCTCCGATCGCCGGCCCAATTCCCGGGAAACGTTATGTCAAGCAGTCATCCGCCCGGAACCGGATGACGACCACACGGCGGGCTGCGGAGTTCGATCGCGTGGCGCGCGGCGCGCGGCGCGATGCCCGCCGGTCAGGCGTCGGCCAGCAGCCGCGCCAGTTCGGCGCGCATGGCCTGGAGTTCCGCCCGTTCCGACGGTTCCAGCCGCCCGAAGTCGGCCTTCGCGACCCGGGGCCGCAGGTGCACCAGCACGCCCCGGAGTTGTTCCAGCGTTTCCCGCGCATAGGTCAGGCCGTCCCGCGCCGGCGCCGGGGTGGCGGCGGACCGCCGGGACGCTCCGGGGCTGGCAGGCGTGTCCGCGGCCGCGGGAGCGGCGGAGGTCGTGACGGCCGCCGCTTCGGTCGCGGCGGCCGCGTCTCGCCGGACCCGTCGCTCCTCGATCGCGGCGGCCTCGCGGGCGGCGCGCAGTTCGCCGCGGCGCGCCTGTTCGACCAGGGTGGTCGCCGACCGCGTTCGCTCCGGCGCGGGGGCCGGGGCGGCGCCGTCGTCGTCGGGGTCGCCGCCGGAGATCTCGTAGAACCTGGCGAGCGATCGGTCGAGCGCCTGGAGATCGTCGAGGCTGATGGTGCCCTTGCGCAGGTCGTTCAGCAGGGTCTCCAGATGGTGGGCGTCGAGGGTGCGCGACAGGTTGGCGAAGGCCAGGGCGTTCGCCATCGTGATGTCGTTGCGCTCGGCCGCCACGCGCATCGGCGAGCCGGGCGGCAGGCCGAGCAGCGTGAGCCGGCTGTGGACGTAGTTGCGGGAGAGGCCCAGCATCTCCGCCAGCTTCCTGACGCTGAGCCCGAGTTGCTCGCGCATTTCCTGGAAGTGGAGCGCTTCCTCCCAGTAGGTCATTTTCTTCTGGGTGGAGTTCTCGACGAACCCGAGACGCATCATCGCGGCGTCGTCGAGGTCGCACAGCATCGCCGGCACCGTCTGCATGCCGAGCATGCGGGCGGCCAGCACGCGGCGGTGGCCGTAGACGATCTCGAGCGGGCTCGACGGATCGTCGGGATCGGACCGGCGGACCGGGACGTACCCCATGAAGCCGAAGTCGACGATCGACTTTTTCAGGTCCTCGAGTTCGTGCGGGGCGATCGACAACCTCGGCTGCCAGGGGTTCTCCTGGAGGGCGTCGATCAGCATCGGCTCGATCCTGCCGCTCTTTCGCAACAGGGGGGAGCCGGACTCGGGACGCTCCGGCGATGCGGCGGCCCGGATGGCGGTCGTGGCCATGGTGGGATTCTCTCCTGCGTGGACAGCCGGTCCGGACGGCGGGCGCGTGAATGTCCGGACACCTCCCTATCATAGCACCCGGCGCCCTGCTGGCAATGTCCGGAAACCGGCCGGGGCGGGCCGCTCATCCTTTCGCTGCGGCGTCCCCTCCCCTTCCCGGCGCGTTCGCTGCCGCGGTGGTCCTGGGCCTCGCGGGCCTGGCGCGGGGGGCTGTCCCGGCGGTCCGGCTGCGCAACGGCCTTGCCCGGGGGTGGCGCCGTGTCATCGACTCCTGCCGCCCGGGACAGCGAGGTCCTTTCAGGCACGCGCCCGGTGCGGGATTGTCGAACGCCTCGGACCGAGCATGCTGGTCCTGCGGGGTCGCGTTCGGGCGATTGGGGATGCGAGGTCTCGCGAGCCGTGGGGTGTCCCAGGTTGGGACAGTGCCCGGGGTGACGGCACGGAGGTGGCTGGCGGCGGGCGCGGGTGTCCCAAGTTGGGACAGTGCCCGGGGGGAGCCGGGGCAGAGGGCGTGCGCGAGCCGTGCGAGTGTCCCAAGTTGGGACAGTGCTCGCAGAGCCCATGCGGAGGTAGCCCGGGGCTGGCGCGGGTGTCCCAAGTTGGGACGGTGCCCGGGGTGGCGGCACGGAGGTGGTTGGCGGCGGGCGCGGGTGTCCCAAGTTGGGACAGTGCCCGGGGGACCATGCGGAACCAGCTGGCGTTCCACAGAGTGTCCCGACTTGGGACAGTGCTTGCTGAGTCCGGGCAGAGGTGGCTCGTAGGAAGCCAGACGAGTGTCCCAAGTTGGGACAGTGCTCGCAGAGTGCTTGCGGAGGTAGCTGGTGACCGGCGGGCCGCGGGCTGTCCCAGGTTGGGACAGCGCTCGGGGGGTCGAGGTGGACCCGGCTGGCAGGCCGTGCGAGTGTCCCAAGTTGGGACAGTGTTCGGGGGACCGTCGCGGAGGTGGCTGGCGACCGGCGCGGGTGTCCCAGGTTGGGACAGTGCTCGGGGGGTCGGGGCAGAGGGCGTGCGCGAGCCACGCGAGTGTCCCAGGTTGGGACAGCCGTGCCGCTGCGGCGGCATCGCCGGGAGGGGCGGACGCACCCGCGGGCACCTTGCCGTGCGCTTCGCCGGAAGGGCGCTTCCGGGGCTCCTCGAGACGGTGAGCTGCGCCGGGACTCGCGGGCCGGTGAAGGTCGAGGCGTTGCGGCTCGATGGGCGCCCGGGAAGGCTGGATCCGGGAGCGCGCCGGGCCGTGCGCAGGAAGCGGCGCCGGCGGATCGGGGTCACGCGCGGCGCCGCCACGCTGCGCCGCGGCCGGGCGGGAAGTTCGCGCCGGGCATGGGGCCGGACTGGCGGGCCGGGCTCCGGCGGGAACGCCCCCGCCAAAGGAGGCTTCGCGACGCGGCTGATGGTGACAGGGCGTCACGAGTGGCGTATGCTGGTGTCGTGTACGGACGGTCAGGAGCATGGGCTATGCTGGAGCAGGCGGTTGGGCGGGAGCTGGAGGCGGTCGCGCCGGTCCGGCTCGTGCGCCGGGAACGATCGAAACTGCTGACGCACCTCGGCCGGGTAAGCGAGATGCGCTGGATCCGGGCGGGCGACCTACAGCGGGACAGCGACTACAACCGGACGATCCGCTCCTTCCGGGTGGAGGCTATCCGGCGCAACTTCAACCCGGACGGGCTCGGCCTGCTCTACGTCTCCGAGCGCGAGGACGGCCTCCACTACATCATCGACGGGCAGCACCGCCACCAGTCGATCCTCGACCTCGGGATGGCCAACTGCCTCGTTCCCTGCGCGGTGTATCGCAACCTGACCCGGGACGAGGAGCGGCTGATCTTCCTGCTCCTCAACCGGGAGCGGCTGCCGCTGTCGGCGATGGAGGCGTTCCAGGCGCGCGCGGCGGCGGGTGAGAACCTGGCCGGGTCGATGAAGGACCTGCTGGCGCGCTTCGGGATCCGGCTGGTGAAGGGCCGGCAACCGGGCGCCCGCGAGATCGCCTCGGTGAGCGTGCTGGAGGAGATCGACCGGCGCTGGGGCGAGCGGATGATGGAGCGGGTGCTCTCCCTGTTCGAGGCCGGATGGCCGGAGCAGCCGCGGATCTACCGCCGCCAGTTGCTCATGGCCGCGGCGTCGGTCCTCGCCGACCCCGCGGTCGACGACGCCCGCTTCGCGCTCGCCATGAACGGCTGCTCCCCGGCGGAACTCGAGCGGCGGGTGGTCGAGGGCGGCGCGGCGCTCGGCTACAACGGGTGGAGCCGGTACGCCGACGCGATGCGGGAGCTCTACGACAGCCTGAAGGGCTAGCGCCGCGCGGGTACGGTTGAAGCGGCTCCGGAGGATCGCCCGATCCTCCGGGGATCGGCGTGGCCGTGCGAGCGCAGCGGTGCCGGCGCGTCGCCGCGGACCGCGGCCGGCTTTCCGGGATCAACGTGGGTGCGACGTGGCGGGGGCCGGAGTTCGGCGGCCTGGCGGTCTTGCCGGGCGGTCTCGTGCGCCCGTTCCAGGGGTCCCGGCGGATCTTCGAGCCCGCGGTCCTGCTTGACGAAAAAAGAACTAATGTTCTATTTTACG
>JBJTKE010000361.1:0-2528 GCA_046096285.1 Chloroflexota bacterium | reverse complement strand
CCCGGGCCAGGGCGCCCTCGGTCGTGATGCCGACCACGGACGGCCGGGGGGGCATGTCGCCGCCGTCCGGCCAGCGGGTCAACGGCTCGGCGAAGCTGCCGCCCTCGCCCGGATGCTGGATGGCGGCGAAGAGGGCCGTGTTGTCCGGGGTGAAGACCGGCCCGGAAACCTCGGCGCCGGGAACGCTCGAGAAGAACTGCATGACCTTGCCGCGCTCATCGCCCTCGGTCGGGACGACGAAGAGGCCGTCGTTGCCGGGCAGGTTACGGGGCATCCCGTCGGTGGAAATCCAGAGGTTGCCGTCGAGATCGAAGGCGATGTTGTCGGGCGCGGAGAAGGGGCTCACCTCGGCCGAAGGGAACCCGGCGAACCAGGTCGAGCCCTGCTTCGGATCGCCGGCGAGCAGGAAGATCTCCCATCCGAAGGTGGTCGCCGCGTGATCGTTGCCGGTCTCGGTGATCTCGATGATGTGGCCGTGCAGGTTCTCGACCCGCGGGTTGGCCGCATCGGTGTCATCCAGGGTCCGCTTGTTGTTGTTGGTCAGCACGAGGTAGACCTTGCCCGTGACCGGGTTGGTCTCGAAGTCCTCGGGGCGATCCATCCGGGTCGCGCCGACGATGTCGCCGGCCATCCGGGAGTTGAGCACCACGTCGGCCTGCGACGAAAACCCGTTCTCCGCGGTCAGCCCGTTCTCGCCGTGGATCAGCGGCAGCCACTCCCCGGTGCCGTCCTCGTTGAACCGCGCCACGTAGAGCGTGCCCTCGTCGAGCAGGTCCATGTTGGCGGCGCGATCTCCCGCGTTGTAGCGGCCGGCGGTCACGAACTTGTAGGCGTACTCGAAGCGCTCGTCGTCGCCGGAGTAGATGACGACCTGTCCCTCGGTCGCCACGACGCTGGTGTGTCCCTCGTGCTTGTTGCGCCCGAGGGCGGTCCGCTTCTTCGGTTCGGAGGTCGGATCGTAGGGGTCGAACTCGATGCCCCAGCCGAACTTGAAGGGCTCGTTGGGGTCCTTGGCCACGTCGAAGCGGTCGATGAACTCCTCCCAGCGCCGTTCGGTCGCCCCGGTCTCCACGCCGTACCGGTCGTGGCTGGCGAACTGCGGCGCCTCGGCGCCGAGCGCCTCGAGGTTGCCGAAGTACTGCTGGAAGTTCTCCTCGCCGGACACGATGGTGCCCCACGGGGTGACGCCGCCAGCGCAGTTGTTGAGGGTTCCCGTGCTGATCAGCCCGGTCGCGTCGGACAGCGTCTTCATCGCCTCGGCGCCGGCCGCCGGGCCGGTGATCGCCATCGGGGTGGTCGCCGTGATCCGCCGGTTGTAGGGCGAATCCGCGACCATCGCCCAGGCGCCGTCCGCGCCCCGGATGATCTCCACCACCGACAGGCCGTGGGCGGCCAGTTCGACCTCGACCAGATCGGCGGTCGGATTGGTCAGGAACTCCGGCTCCTCCGACCCCTCGCTCCACGCCGGGTTCGGCTGCTGGTACCCGGCGAACATCAGCTCGGGGTTTGTGTATTCATGGTTGACGACGAGCAACCCGTGGTCGCTGGTCCGGGTTCCCTGCGGCAACGGCATGAAAGCCACGAAGTCGCAGTTGTACCCGAACTGCATCGCCTGCGCCGCCGCGCTCTGGCTCGCCGGATCGAACGCCGGCGCTCCGGCCACGATGGGGTCGCCCCAGCGCAGCAGCGGGGTGATGGCATGGCCAGCGGCAACCATCGGCGTCTCGCCGGCATCCAGGGTGATCGGCGCGAAGCCGATGCCGCCGACCGCCTGCGACGCCGCCACCGGCGTCTGCGCCTCCACCAGCAGCGGTCCGGTCACCGCGATGGCGGCGCCCGCGGCGCCCGCCGCGACCAGCCCCCGCCGGCTGAGCCGCAACGCCAGGATCTCCTGGAATGTCGCGCCCCGTCCAGCGGTCGAATAGACCCGATCCTTGTCGCCCTCGTAATCGACGTACGCCACGCTGGTCCTCCTTGCGCGCTCCTGCGAGCATCACCCCGGACGATCCGGGGGAGACGGCTCCAGCGTAGCCACCAGGGCTCCCCCGGTTGCAAACAATGTTTGATGGCCGCCGCGACGAACTCCAGCCCGTCCGCACGGATCGGACCCGCCGGGTCGCGACCGCGGCAGGCTCCTGGAGGGTCAACCAGGCGACTGGTCGGCCGCGCAGCCGTCCGGCGCCGGAACCGCCGACGGCAGCCCACCCCGGGCAGGCCGGCCATTCCCTCCTCGCCCCAGCCGCGATCCCGCGGCCAGCCTCCCGGCCGATTCTCGCGGAGCTCCACGTCCGGATCACGTGGCGTGCCGGCCGGGAGGGCCTGCGCTCCGTACATGGAGGGGGAGCAACCGGCGAACCGCTCCGGCGCGATTGCAGGTTCGCGGGCCGTGTCTGGCGCAGCCGGGCTCAGGCTCCCGGGGGGTCAGGCATCACCCGGCCCGCCGGGAGTTCAGCCGGACGCCCCACCTCCGCGCAGTGCTCAGGTCCACGTCAGGATCGAGCGCGCGGCGCTCCTGCTCAGTCGACATG
>JBJTKE010000360.1:0-1679 GCA_046096285.1 Chloroflexota bacterium | reverse complement strand
TCCGCGGGACGCAGGCCTGGCGAGGACGGGGACGTGATGAGCGATCTGCTTCCGTGGCTTGGCGGCTTCCTGAAGGATGCGGTCTACCCCCGGCGGTGCGCCGACTGCGGGTCCCGCGGCGCCTGGGTGTGCGATATCTGCCGGGATGCGCTGCCCCTGTTCTCTCCGCCGTGGTGCTCCCGGTGCGGGACGCCCGACGTTCTCGCTGCCTGTCAGTGCGCTCGCATGCCGCCCGAGATCGCGATGGCGCGGTCATCCGGGCTGTTCGCCGGCTGGCTCCGGGGGTCGATCCTGGGGTTGAAGTATCACGGCGAGCGCGACCGCGCAGGCTATCTCGGCGAGATGCTTGCCGCCGCCGCGCCGGCTGCCGCCCATCCGCTGCTGGTGCCTGTGCCGCTGCACGCTGCGAGGGAGCGCTCGCGCGGGTACAACCAGTCCGAACTGATCGCCCGGGTCGCGGCCGACCACCTCGGTTGGCCCTGCGAGTTGGCGGTGGAACGTGTCCGGGAAACGCGGTCGCAGGTCGGGCTGGGCGCGGCAGAGCGCGCCGCGAACACGGCGGGCGCGTTCACGCGGTCGGAGGCCGGACGGAAGATCGACTTCACCCTGGTGACGCCGGTGCTGGTCGCGGACGTCTTCACCCCCGGCGCGACCCAGGCGGCCGCGGCCATGCCAATGATCGCTGCTGGCGCGGGCCGCGTCATCGCGCTTACGCTCGCTCGCGAGTTGTAGCCGCCGGCTACCGGGCTCCGATCGACGCCTGCGTCCGCGCTCGCGACCAGCGATCAGCGGCAAGGATGGCGTCGAGGGAGAGCGGTCCGTCGGGAACGTGCGCGTCGAGCGCGGCTGCCACCAGGTCCGGAATGTCCACGAAGCGCACCTTCCCGGCCAGAAAGGCGGCGACGGCGACATCGTCCGCGGCACTCAACACGGTGGGGTAGGTGGCCCCTGCCACTCCGGCCTCGCGGGCAAGACGCAGGGCCGGGAATCGCTCCTCGTCGGGAGCTTCGAAGGTCAGTGACCCGAGTTCGGCGAGCGAGAGCCTGCGGCACGGGGACGGGAGACGCTCCGGCCAGGTGAGGGCGTACTGGATCGGCAACCGCATGTCCGGCAGGCTGAGTTGTGCGATCTGGCTGGCGTCCCGGAACTCGACGATGGAGTGGATGATGCTCTCCGGATGCACGAGGACGTCCAGGCGCTCATAGGGGATGTCGAACAGCCAGCGAGCTTCGATGACTTCGAGGCCCTTGTTCATCAGCGAGGCGCTGTCGACGGTCACCTTGCCGCCCATCGACCAGGTGGGATGGGCCAGCGTTTGCTCAAGCGTGACCCGCTCCAGGTCGGAGCGGCTCGTGCGCCGGAATGGGCCACCGGAAGCGGTGAGAATCAGCCGTTCGACCGCGGACGGTGGCGCCCCGGCTAGCGCCTGCCAGAGCGCGCTGTGTTCACTGTCCACCGGGCGAATCTCGACGCCGCGGGCGCGGGCAAGCGGCATCACCAGTTCGCCGGCGCAGACGATGGTCTCCTTGTTGGCGAGGGCGATGGTCTTGCCCGCTCCGATCGCGGCCACGGTCGCCTCGATGCCGCCATGGCCGGAGGTCGCCGACACGACGAGGTCCACCGCCGGATGGGTGGCGGCGGCGATGAGGGCGGCAGGTCCGGCGGAGAACTCCGAGCCG
>JBJTKE010000359.1:0-2651 GCA_046096285.1 Chloroflexota bacterium | reverse complement strand
CAGCCCCGCCAGCGGCAGCAGCGCCAGCGCCGCCACCACCAAAAGCCCCCGCGCGATCGTTCCCATGCGTCGAGTACGTGCCATCATGCCGCTCCTCAGTTCCGGGCGCGGGCCAGCCGCACCTGCACCTTGACGGTCGTGTCCGTCTCGACCGTGAACGTCACGCTCCCGCTGAACTGCTTCTTCCACTTCGTCGTCTCCGCCTTCACCGTGTAGATTCCCGGGTCCAGCAGGTCGAACATTTCCTTCACGCTGCCGCCCTTCGCCAGCGCGCACAGGTTCACCGCCACCGTCTTGTCGTGGCCGCCCGGTCCTGTCACCTGCACGCTGCCCTTCAGGCCCTTGCCGCCCTTCGCGCAGCGCTTGCCGAGCTTTTCGGTCCACTTGCCGCCCTGCACGTTCACCGAGACGCCGCCGACGCCGGTCACGCCCCCGGCCGGCACGTAGAGGATGTACGCCTCGTTGAGGTTGCTGGAGACCGCCGAGAAGGCGCTCGTGTCGAAGCTCATGCGGTTCTTGGCGCTGGAGAAGACGCCCCCCGCGCCGGCCGCCACCCCGTACCCGTCGACGCCGGAGATCAGGGTGGAGCACCGGTTCGCGGCCGCGGTCGGGCACCACCAGATCGCGCCGTTCTTGCCACCAACCGCCGCGTAGACGTTGTCCGCGCCGCCGTAGGAGACGGAGTAGACCGTGTTCCCGGCGGTGTCCCAGTTGGCGCAGGCGTTGGCCGCATTGAGATCGCAGCGCCAGAGGATGCCGTTGTAGAGCGCGGCCCAGAGGTAGCCGCCGCCCGCGGTCATCGACGTCGCCCAGTTCCCGCTGCCGTAGTAGTCGAGGTTCTCGCAGGCGTTCACCGTGTCGGGATCGCAGCTCCAGAGGATGCCCTGCTTGCCCGACGTGATCCCGTAACTGCTGAGCCCGGCGTACAGCCTGCCGTTCGCCAGCAGCAGCGACTCGACGGCGCGTGGCCCGGCGTCGTCGAGCAGCGTGCAGCCGGAGGGAGCGTTTTTCCCTTTGGCGTAGGGGATGTTCGCCGCGCAGCGGTAGATCTCCCCGTTGTCCTGCCCGATCCACAGCACGCCGCCCGCCGTCGCCAGCGACGTCACGGTGGCGCCATTCCATGGGCCGGTCATGATGGGAGTGCAGTTCGCGCCGAGCTCGGCGATCGGGCAGCTGTACCCGCCGGCCAAGTCGGTGGCGAAGTAGACATTCACGCCATCGGCTGCCATGGTCGAGATCGTGCCGCCCGATTTGCCGAGGTCCGTCGGCGCGCTGAAGCACCCCGACAACGCCGCGGATGACCACGGCGACGCGCACGCCGAGATGTATTTATACTGGCCGGCCCAGAGCGAGTCCTGCGAGGACGTTTGCGCCTCCACCCGCCGCGGCCCCGGCGGCAGCCCCGCCAGCGGCAGCAGCGCCAGCGCCAGCAGCGCCACAATCAGCAATCCCCGTGCGATCGGCCCGGTTCGTCGTTTGCTCATGGTCTTGGCTCTCCTCTGGCGTTCCAGCACGTCGTTCATGCGCGCACCCCGTTGCAGCATCGCGTTCACCCCGCTCCAGCCCCGGAGCCCGGAGCCCGAAGCCCGGAGCCCGGAGCCCGAAGCCCGGAGTTCGAGTCCTTGCCAGTATGGGAGCAGGAGCGCGCGCGGGGAATGGCGAGGTCGGGCCATTTTTCGGGCCATTTGCCGGGCCATCGCCGCTGGCCGCGCGGCGTGGTTCCCTGGGTGGCTTCAGCGGCACACGACCGTCGGGATCATGGATGGTGACCGCGTCCAGGGTCCCCGTTCGCGCGCCGTTCACATGCGCGGGACATGACCGTCGCGCCCCACGCCAACACCCTCGGCGGTGACAGACGTCGCCAGGGAGCGCCCGATCTCCCGAGGCCTTCCCCCCGCCCGAGGGGGTCACCTTCGGAGGATAGCACGGGGTCCTTGCGGCAAGGTAACCTCGCCGGTTGCAATCCGGGACCGAGCCGGCGGAGCGCCACGACTCCTGCAGGCTTCAGGGTCTACCCGGGCGATTTCCGCCGGGGTGTTCCCGGCGTGCGGGACGGCCTGTCCCGACGTTTCCCGGCCCGGCGATCCCCGCCAAAACCGGGGCCGCCTGATCGCCCGCCGCTCAGCGCTGCGTCCAGACCGAGATGCGGTTGTCGCCCGTGTCCGCCGTCCAGACGGTTCTGGCGTCGGCGGCAACCGCGATCCCGCTGGGAGAGGCGAGGTTGCCCGCGCCGGAACCTGCCGTGCCGAACTGCGCGCTGTATCGCCACACGGTCGAGGTTGCGGTGCGACGCGTCCAGATCGCGATCCGGTTGTTGCCGTTGTCGCCCACCCAGGCGGTCAGCGTGTCCGGTGAGACGACAATCCCGGACGGGGAGTCGAAGTTTGTGTCGCCCGAGCCGTACGTGCCGAACTGCGTGCTGTAGCTCCACTGCCTGGAGGTAGCTTTTGGCCGGGTCCAGATCACGATCCGGCTGTTCTCGGCGTCGGCCACCCAGGCGGTGAGCCCATCCGCCGAGACGAAGATGCCATCGGGGTAGAAGAAGTTCGTGTCGCCGGAGCCGCTCGTGCCGAACTGGGCGCTGTAGCTCCACTGCCTGGAGGTAGCTTTTGGCCGGGTCCAGATCACGAACCGGTTGTTGAGCCTGTCGG
>JBJTKE010000358.1:0-13080 GCA_046096285.1 Chloroflexota bacterium | reverse complement strand
AGCCCTGGAC
Organism: Chloroflexota bacterium; assembly: GCA_046096285.1. Lineage (GTDB taxonomy): Bacteria > Chloroflexota > Chloroflexia > Thermomicrobiales > UBA6265 > CADCWF01. The sequence goes on along the minus strand of JBJTKE010000358.1, from coordinate 13,070 downwards.
CCCCTGCGCCCCGGTGAAGCCCTGGTTGCCCTGCGCCCCGGTCGGCCCGGTGACGCCCTGGTCACCCTGCGGTCCCGTGACCTGCGACGCCGCTCCGGTGAAGCCCTGCGGCCCGCCCGCCGGTCCCGTGACGCCCTGCGCGCCCGTGACGCCCTGGTTCCCCTGCGGTCCCGTGAAGCCCTGCAGACCTCGGCCGCCCACCACGCCTTGCGCGCCGGTGAAGCCCTGCGGACCCTGATCGCCGTCCGCTCCTCCCGGCCCTTCCGGTCCGGTCGGACCGCCAGACGGTCCGGTGAAGCCCTGCGCTCCCGTTTCACCCTGGTCGCCCTTGGCGCCGGTAAAGCCCTGCGTGCCCTGGATCCCGGTCGCGCCCGTGAAGCCCTGGGTCCCCTGCGCCCCTGTGAAGCCCTGGTTCCCTTGCGGACCGACCGCGCCGGTGTAGCCCTGGTCGCCCTGCGCGCCAGTGAAGCCCTGGTTCCCCTGCGGGCCAGTCGCGCCGGTGTAGCCCTGATTCCCCTGCGCCCCGGTGTAGCCCTGGTTCCCCTGCGGACCCACCGCGCCGGTGAAACCCTGGTCGCCCTGCGTCCCGCGCGCGCCAGTGAAGCCCTGATCGCCCTGCGCCCCAGTGAAGCCCTGGTTCCCTTGAGCGCCAACGGCGCCGGTGAAGCCCTGGGTTCCTTGCGCCCCGGTCGGACCCTGGGCGCCGGTGGAACCAACGGAACCCTGGGGACCGGTGATCGTCGATGCCGCACCGGTCGAACCTTGCGGGCCAGCCAGGCCAGACGCGCCGGTGTAGCCCTGCGAGCCCTGAACGCCGGATGCGCCGGTTTCGCCCTGATCACCCTTGATCCCGGCCGCCCCGGTGAAGCCCTGCGGACCGGTCGGTCCCACGACGCCCTGCGGGCCGGTGACGGTCGATGCCGGGCCCGCCGCGCCCGTGAAGCCCTGCGGGCCTCCCGCGGGTCCGGTGGGACCCAGCACGCCGGTTTCGCCGCGCAAGCCCTGCGGGCCGGTGAAGCCCTGCGGGCCATCCGCGCCGCCGATACCCTCGGGACCCTGCGGGCCGGTGAAGCCCTGGGTGCCGCGGCCGCCGACGCCGCCCTGCGGTCCGGTCGGACCTCCGGGGAGACCCGCGACGCCCTGCGCGCCGGTGAACCCCTGCGTCCCGGAGGAACCCTGCGCGCCGGTGTAGCCCTGGTTGCCCTGCGACCCCTGGGAACCCGAGGGACCACCCGCGCCCTGCGCCCCGGTGAACCCCTGCGGCCCCGTGACGCCCTGGGGGCCCTGCCCGCCATCGGAGCCCTGCGCGCCGGAGGAACCGGCCGCGCCCTGCATGCCGGTGAAGCCTTGTGGCCCGGCGGACCCCTGATTGCCCTGCGGACCGCTGGCGCCCTGCACGCCCGAGGAACCCGCTGAACCCTGCGCGCCAGTAAACCCTTGCGGCCCGGCGCCGCCCGCGGTGCCTGCCGGACCCGGAACCGTCGAGGCCGCGCCCTGCGGACCGGTGGGGCCCACGCTGCCCGGATTTCCGGCCGGACCTGGAACGGTGGATGCGCTTCCCTGCGGACCGGTGGGGCCCACGCTTCCCTGATTACCTTGCGGCCCCGGGACGGTCGACTGCGGCCCCGCCGGCCCCTGCGGTCCGGCGGCTCCGCTCGAGCCGCTCGATCCCGCCGCGCCCTGCGGGCCGGTCGGGCCACCCGGGTCACCCTTGGCCCCCTGCGGGCCCGCTGGCCCCGCCGGGCCTGCCTGCCCCGGCGCTCCCGCCGCACCCGGCGCGCCTTGCGGACCGGTGCGGCCGGTGCGGCCGGTCGGTCCGGTCGGTCCGGTCGGCCCCTTCTTGTCCGCCTGCGAGCCCGGCCGGGCCGAGCCGGTGTCGTTGGCGCCGCCAGCGGGCGGCTTGGCGCTGTCCGCCTGGTCTCCCTGCTGATCCTCGTCGCCGTCTTGTGCGCCGTCGCCGGTTCCGCCGCCGCCGTTGCCGTTCTTGCCCTTGCCTTTGCCCTTGCCGCCGCCGCCGCCAGTGCCGCCGGCGCCGCCGGTGCCGCCGCCGCCGTTGCCGCCACCATTGCCGCCGTTGTTGTTGTTGTTCGGATTCGCCGACGCCACCGCCGCCGTAGCGCTCGCGAATGCCACGATCCCGGCCGCCGCCGCCGCGATCCCCTTGAACGTGCCGCGCCTGCTGGTGGGCCGGTTCAGCACCGATGCCGGTTCGGGGAGCGGGGCTCCCGTACCGGCCTCCAGGCTCATCAGGTTGTTGCCGGGTTCCTCGTCCTCGTCCTCCGAAGCCCGGCGCTCGGGAGCGAGGTGGTCAGGGACCGCGAGCGCGCCGGACCCGGGGTCCAGCTCCGCGGGTTCCGGCTCGGGTCCCACGTCCCGGCTCTCGTCCCCGGTTTCGGGTGCGAGCTCCCCGGACGCCGCGAGCGGGCTGGACCCGGGGTCCAGCCTGGCCGGGTCCGGCGATGTCTCGCCGGTCCGACCCTCGTTCCCCTCATCGCGGCTGTTCATGGCGGCTCCCTGGAGCGGCGCGAGAACGCCATTCCCTCCCGGCGCTGCGGCGCCAGGCAATGACCGACCCGGCGGAACCCGAAACCGGGATCCGCTCGTCGCAGCGACATGCGATTAGCTGCCGGCGTACCCGGCCGCGGCTGCGGCTGGGCCTGCGGTGGCTAGACGGCGTTCGGCGACCGGCCCTCGACCTCGACGGCCTCCCCGGCGGCGATCGGCGCGGACGCCTCGGTCTTGAACTCCCGCACGCCCTGGCCGAACTGCTTCACCACGTTGGGCAGCTTGCCGGCCCCGAAGATGATCAGCACGATCACCAGCACGATCGCGAGTTCCTGCCAACCCAGTCCAAACATCATCATCCCCCCGGGCGTCTCCCGCCCGCCTGATCCGGCCCCGCTACCCTGGCGCGGCCCGGCTGGTGCGTCTCCCGGCCCCCCGCCGGGTCGATCCTGGCGCGGCGCCCTACTGGCGCACGCCGACCTTGGCTGGCCCGTCGCCATGCGGCGGGGTCAGCGACCCGGTTCCTTCCTGGAAGGCTCCGATCGCGCGGCCATACACCCGGTCCCGCGCACACACCGCCACCCGGATCATCTGCTCGCGGTCGCGGGCATCGAGCCGGAGGGCGTCGCACAGGCGCCCGACCGTGGACGCTCGCGGCGAGGCATTGATCCCCCGCTCCAGGTCGCTGATGCACCGGGAACTCAGCCCGGACATCTCCGCGAGCTGGTCCTGGGTAAGCCCGCTCAGGTGGCGGACCCGCTGGAGATAGCGGCCGAAATCGCACTCGGTCATCGTGACGCCTCCCCCGCGGGCCGAAGCACCGTCCCTGACGTCGCTGCGGCATCACTGGCGAACTCCTCGTGCGGCACCCGCCTGGCCATAGTAGGCGACTTCATAAATGATTACAACACATTTATCCCACAGTTTCCGGGAATCTTCTCACCCCAAGGACCTAGGTAGTCCTCGTTTTGTCAACAGTTTTACGTCCGTTCCCGGTTCATGCGCGATGATCGTGCTAGCACGTCAAACAGACGACTGTCCGGTCAGGACGGTGTTCATGTTTGTTGAATGTGACCTTCTATCACCGATTCCCGCATGGCTATCCCGGTTCCAGCTGCCGGTGGCCATGCCATCCCGCCGCCCGGTACGGCCCGCCGCTCCGGGGCCGTCCCGCGAGCCGGTCCCATCCCGTCTGCCGTGGCACGCCCGCCCCGGCGGCCTCCGGCCGCGCGCCCGGGGCGCCGGTTTCACCCGCAGGCCGTCGCCTGCCGCTCCCGGGCCGTTCCCGCGTCCCTCGCCCCGCCGCCCCCTTCCGCGACACCGCCAGTGCGGGAGCCGCGTTGTATCATTCGGATGGGGGCGCGAGCGGTTGTATCCGGCCCGAGGCCCCGGTCGCCGCGCCGTCCGGCCGCGGGTTTCTTGCGCCGCCTGCCGTCGCGGCGGTTGTCCCGGAGGTCACCTGACTGATGACGATCCTTCTCCCGGAGGATGCCGCGCCGCGATTCGGGCGCCGCTCCCTGCTGATCGGCGCCGCCGCGTCGGCCGCCGCTGTCCTTCCCGTTCCGCTCGCCACCCGCGCCCAGGACGACGCCGAATCCGGCGACGGCCCGCGGGAACGCATCGCCGAGACGCCCAGCTACGGTGGCCGCCGGCCCGGTCCCGCCGCGCCGCGCACCGGGCGCCGCCGGCCGCGGACCTACACCCCCGTCCAACTCGCCATCCCGGACGCCGCGGTCGACGCTCCGGTCGAGGTCGGCGAGATCTCTCAGGATGGCGTCATGCTCGACCCCTCCGGCGCGTGGGTCGTCAGTTGGTACGAGGGGCTCGGCTCCCCCGGCGAGGGCGGCAACGTCGTCATGGCCGGCCACCTCGATTACTGGGACATCCCGCAGGCGGTCTTCTACTACGTGCCCAACCTGCCCGCCGGTTCCCCGATGACCCTTCTCATGGAAGACGGCTCCGCCTTCGAGTACTCCCTCGACTGGATCAACCTCTTCGCCGTCGCCGACCTCACCCCGGAGATCATCGCCGGCCAGATCGTCGGCGACACCGGCGCGGAGACGCTGACGCTCATCACCTGCGGCGGCCAGTTCGATGCCGCCCTCCAGGAGTACCTCTACCGCTACGTGATCCGCGCGACCCGCGTCTGACCGTCTCCTCCCCTCGCATCGCCGGCCTGCCCCGCGGGGCAGGCCGGTTTTTGTCGTGGCGCGGTACCATTGGGGGGCACATTGGTTGAACGCGGGAGCACGCCCGGCGGCACGACGCCGCGGGGACGCCCGCCAGTCACGAAGGGACGGCACCATGCCCGCATCGATTCTCGACTTCACCGAGATGCCGAACGGCGCGATTTCCCCCCGCAGCAACGGCGAGTGCCCGAAGAACCACCGGGTCAAGGGCAACCAGTCGATGATCTACCACGCCGAAGGGTTCCCGAACTACACCCAGACCATCGCCGAACTCTGCTTCGACTGCGAGAAGCACGCCGAGGCCGCCGGCTTCCGCCGCCCCGAGAACGTCGAGGGCAAGGCCAGCGACAAGGGCTGCATCAGCGACCACGACGCCGAGGAGGCCCGGTTGATGGAACTCGCCATCAAGCAGGCTGGCGGCAAGACCAAATCCGGCAAGGACCTCCCGAAGAAGTCCGTCCCCGCCTACGTCTCCGGCGAGGGCGACAACACCTGCCCCCGCACCCATCCGGTCAAGGGCAACGAGTCCTCCTACTTCTGGCACGTTCCCGGCGGCGCCTACTACAAGATGACCATTCCCGAGTTCTGCTTCCGGTCGGTCAAGGATGCCGAGGAAGCGGGTTTCACCGCCCCATCCCGGTAGGCGCATCGCGCCGTCATGCGCGCGGGGAGCGGCGTGAGCCGCTCCCCGCGCCGCGTTTTCCCGCCTTCCGGCTACTGCCCCCGCGTGTAGATCACCAGCACCGCCGCCGCCAACGCGGCCGCCAGCAGCAACGCCACCACGATCACCGCCAGCGGCGCCCCGGCCGCTGCCCCATCCGCCGGCCCGTCGTCGCCCGGCGATCCGCTCGCGGCGGCTGGCTCGGCTGACGACGCCGCCGCCGCGGCCCCTGCCGCTCGAGGCAATCCCGGCCCCGTCCCGGACCCCTGCGCGGCGGCCGGCGCATCCGGCAGGAACACCGGCTCCGGGCGCGGTTCCGGCGGGCGGCCCGCCGGGGCTTCGGCGCCTGCCGCCGGCGCCGCTCCGAGGTCCCGCAGCCACCCCGGAAGATCATCCGGCCCGAGAAACCGCGCCGGGTCGTTCGCGTCCTGCCCGGACAGCGTTGCCGCGGCATCCTCATGCCGGGTTCGCAGGGCGGGCTCATCGCTGGCTGCGGGCGCATGCCGCAGCCACTCGGGCATTGCGGCGGCCAGCCCGCCGTCGGGCAACCGCGGGAATGGCGCTTCCGGAGCATCGTGGATCGCCGGCAGCAGCGGCTCGCCGCACCCGGGGCAGATCGCGGCGGCGGGACCAGCCACCAATCCGCAGGCCGCGCAGCGGGCCTGCTCGCTTCCGGCCCGGCCGCCCATCATGCCTCCAGCGCCTGCGCGAGGTCCGCGACGATGTCCTCCGCGTCCTCGATCCCGATCGACAGCCGCACCAGCCCGTCCCCGATCCCGGCCGCCGCCCGCTCCGCCGCCGTCATCCCGCGGTGGGTCGACATCGGCGGATAGAGCGCCAGCGTGTAGACATCGCCCAGCGTCGTCGCCGGCACGCACATCCGCAACGCTCCGAGGAACCGGAACACCTCCTCCTGCCCGGCATCCCGCAGCTCGAAGGCGACGATCCCACCCCGGCGATGATCGTTGAAGATCGCCCCCGTCTCCCCGAGGTCGCGCAAGCCGGGGTAATGCACCCGCTCCACCCGCGGATGCCGGCCGAGCCACTCCGCCGCCACCTGCGCGTTGTCGCTCTGCCTCGCCACCCGCAGCGGCATGGTCTTGAGCCCGCGCAGCGTCAGGAATGCGTCGAACGGACCGGGGATCGTCCCGGTCAGCTTGTTCAGCTCGATCATGTCCGCGATCCGGCTGGCGGAGGCTGCCACCGCGCCCCCGGTCACGTCGCCGTGGCCGCCGAGGTACTTCGTGGTGGAGTGGACCACGCTGTGCACCCCAAACCGGGCCGGGTTGACCAGCAGCGGCGTCGCGAAGGTGTTGTCGACCACCACCCGCGTCTTCGCCGCCCGTGCGATCTCGACGAGGGCCGGGATGTTCGCCACCCGTACCAGCGGATTGCTGATCGTCTCGAACAGCAGCACCCGGGGCCGTTCCGACTCCACCGCTTCCCGCACGGCGTCCAGATCCTGAAGATCCACCCGGGTCGTCCGCACCCCGAGCGTGCCAAGCAGCGTGTTCAGCATGGCGGCGGTCGCGCCGTAGAGATCGCTGGCGGCGACGATACGGTCGCCAGCCTGCACCTCGTTCAGCAGCGCGACCATCATCGCCGCCATGCCCGAACCGAAGGCAAGCGCGTCCTCCGTTCCCTCGAGGTCCGCGATGGCGGTCTCGAGGGCGCGGGTCGTCGGGTTGCCATGCCGGCTGTAAACGTATCCCTCCTCCTCGCCGCCGAACACGGCGTCCGCGGTCGCCATGTCCTCGTAGGAGAAGGAGGTCGTCGCGTAGATCGGCGTGCTGGTCGGCATGAACGATGGCCGCGCCACACGCTCGCCCGCGTGCACCGCGCGGCTGGAAAAGCCTCGCGCGGACATTGGCCGCTGATCGGTCTCGGGATCGTTCGCCACGCTGTTCCGCCCATCCGCGTCGTTCGCGCTGCCGGGTCGCGGCCCATTATCGGTCACCCGCGACGCCGGGGGCAGGCGGCCGCTCAGCGCGGCGCCGGACGCAGGCCCGATCACCAGTCCGCGGTGTCGAACCAGATCGTCACCGGGCCGTCGTTTTCCAGCGACACGACCATCTCCGCGCCGAAGCGGCCGGTTTCCACCGGCAGCCCGAATCCGCGCAACTGCCCGGCGAACCGGTCCACCAGCGGGGCGGCCTGCTCGGGCCGCGCGGCGGCGATCCAGCTTGGCCGGCGCCCCTTGCGGACGTCGCCGTAGAGCGTGAACTGCGAGACCACCAGCATCCCGGCGGGTTCCCCGGCGGCCAGCAGATCGAGCGCCGAACGGTTCATCGCTCCCGCCTCGTCGTCGAAGACCCGAAGGTTGGCGGTCTTTGCCGCCAGCAGGTCAACCTCGCGCTCGCCGTCCTCGTGGGTCACGCCCACCAGCAGCAGCAGCCCCGGACCGATCTCGCCGACCGTCTCATCCCCGACGGTCACGCGCGCCTGCCGCACCCGCTGCGCCACCACTCTCACCGCGCGCCACCGGCCGGAGCCACGAGGGCCGTCGCCAGGGCCGCGACGCCCTCGCGCCGCCCCACGAAACCCATCCCCTCGTTGGTGGTGGCCTTCACCCCGACTGCGGAGGCCGGGATCCCGATCGCGGCGCCGATCCGCTCCCGCATCAGCCCGACGTGCGGCCCGATCCGCGGCGCTTCGGCCACGACGGCCAGGTCGACGTTCACCGGCTCATACCCGGCCTCCCGCACCAACCGCGCGCTCTCCCGCAGCAGACCGAGGCTGTCGGCATCCCTGAACCGGGGATCGCCCGGCGGGAAGTGCTGGCCGATGTCGCCCAGCCCCGCCGCGCCCAGCAGGGCGTCGCAGATCGCGTGCAGGGCCACATCGGCGTCCGAATGACCCTCAAGGCCCCGGTCGAACGGGATCTCCACCCCGCCGAGCACCATGCGCCGCCCCTCGGCGAATCGATGCACGTCGTAGCCGATGCCGGTCCGCGGCCAACCGCCCATCGCCGATCCCTCGCGTTTTCCGGCGCGCGCCGCCAGCAGCGCCCCGGCCATCGCCACGTCGCCGGGGTGGGTCACCTTCAGGTTCTCGGGGCTGCCGGGCACGATCGCCACCGGGATGCCGAGGTCCTCGCACAGCCGCGCCTCATCGGTCGCCTCGCCACCGTTGGCGCGGGCGAAGATGTCGAGCAGCACCGCGCGCCGGAAGGCCTGCGGGGTCTGCGCCCCCCACATCCCGGCGCGGTCCACGGTCGCCGCGATGCGCCCATCCGCCGCCCGCTTCAGGGTGTCGCTGACCGGCACGGCGGCAATCGCCGCGCCGTGCTCGCGGGCGGCGGCAATGGCGGCCTCCCAGAGGTCCGGCGTCGCGAGCGGCCGCGCCCCGTCGTGAATGGCGACCACGTCCGCGTCCTCCGGCGTCGCCGCCACCCCGGCCAGCACCGAGTCCTGCCGCCGCTCGCCGCCGGGAACCACCGCGGTCACCTTGGGCCACCCGCCGCCGAGGGCGAGGTCCCGGATGGCCGCCAGCGTATGCTCCCCGGCCACCACGACGATGGCCCCCACCGACGGCGCGGACTGCGCCGCATCCAGCGCCCAGGCGAGCATCGGGCGCCCCGCCAGCGGCAGCAGCGTCTTGGCGGGAACGCCGAGCCGCGTGCCCCGCCCGGCAGCCACGATCACCGCCGCCGCGGTCACCGGAACTCGTCCCGGGTCTCCCGCGCGGCGATCATCGCCGCGAGCAGGTCGTCCACCGCCTGCCGGGGCACCGGCGCCAGTCCGAGCGGCCGCGTCGGCTTCACCCCCAGGCCGTGGTAATCGCTGCCCCCGGTACCGACCAGGCCGTAGTCGGCCGCGGCGCGGGCGAGCCGCGCCCGGGTGGCCTCGTCGTCCTCGCCGTAGACCGTTTCCATGCCCATCAGGCCGAAGGACTTGAGCGCGGGCAGCACCTGGTCGAGGACGACGCCCCGCTCCAGCAGTTCGGCGGGATGGGCCAGCACCGGCACGCCTCCGGCCCGGCGCACCAACCGGATCATCGCCTCCGTCTCCACCGGAGCACGGCGCACGTAGCCGGGTCGGCCCCGGTCGAGGTAGCGGTCGAAGGCGTCGCTGATGGTCGTGGCCATCCCGGCTTCCACCATCGCCTGGGCCAGGTGGGGCCTGCCGATCACCCCGATCGGGCCGGCGATCTCCAGCACCCGCTGGGGCGAGATCGCGTCGGCCCGCCCGCTGTGCCAGCCCCAGATGGTGTTGATCCGCTCGATCATCTGACCGATCCGGACCACCCGCGCGCGCTCGTAGCCGGCCAGCGTCTCGCGCAGTTCGCGGTCCTCGAGGTCGAAGCCATAGCCGAGCAGGTGGAGCGGCAACCGGGCCTCGGACCGCCCCGGTTCCGCCCAGCGCATGCTGGTGCTGATCTCCACCCCCGGGATGAAGCGGATGCCCGCCCGGTCGGCGGCGGCGGCCGCCTCGGCCAACCCGGATACCGTGTCGTGGTCGGTGACGCCCAGCACCTCGATGCCCGCCGCCGCCGCCCGCTCCACGAGATCGCACGGCAGGTCCGCGCCGTCGGAGGCGGCGCTGTGGGTGTGGAGGTCGACGGGATTGCGCGCTCGCTCGCTCATGCCCGGGTCTGCCCCTCGATCTCCCGGCGGCCCGGGTCCGCGGCGGCCGCTACCGGGCCGCCTCGCGCGGCTCGACCACCAGCAGGATGGCGGTTCGGTCCTCGTTCTCGATCGTCACGTCGATGAAGGACGGCAGGCAGACGGCCTCGATGCCCGTCTCCCGCAGGTAGTCCCGCGCGATCGCCACAGCCTTGACCGCCTGGTTGGTCGCCCCGGCCCCGATCGCCTGCACCTGCGCCCGACCCCGCTCCCGGACCACGCCGGCGATGGCGCCCGCGACCGCGCTCGGGCGCGACCGGGCGGACACCTTCAGCACGTCTCCCGCCGCCTCGATATCCTGCGCCGCATAGACCGCCGCCGGTTCCCCGGCCATCGTGGAGGCGATGCCGCCGTCGCCGCGGACCTCGTCGAGGCCGCCGTCGGCAGCCGCCGCGGCCCAGGCCGGGATGTGCGGGGCGCGCTCGCGCTCACGCTCCTGCTCCTGCTCCCACTCCTGCTCGCGCGCGGGCTCCGTGGCCCGCGGCTCCTCCTCGCCCATGCGGGACTCATCCTCCGGGGGAAAGCTGGTGTTGAACGGGTCGATCTTGATGTCCCGCAGGTCGAGCTTGCTGAAAAACCGGTCCACGTCGGGTCTTCCCTCCATCCCAAATCCCGCGCGGCTGGCGCGGCGACGGTCCGTGCCGCCCCCTACCCCTGCTGGTCGAGCAGATCGACCCGCCTCACCGCACGGCAACTGCCGCGCACCGGGTCGAACTCGAACAGCGCCGCATTGAAGGCAACTGGCCCCCCGGCCACCGAAAGCCGGGTTGAACGATACGACAGGAACCTGCGCAGTGACGCGTCGATGTCCATGCCGATCACCGAATCCCGCGGACCCACCATGCCGAGGTCGGTCAGGTAGCCCGTCTCGCCGGGCAGCACCCGGGCGTCGGCGGTCGGCACGTGGGTGTGCGTGCCCGCCACGGAGGAAACCCTCCCCGCCAGGTGCCAGCCCATCGCCTGCTTCTCCGAGGTCGCCTCGGCGTGGAAGTCTACGACAATCATCGGCCGCGGGGATCGCCGCGGGAGGTTTTCGAGGAAGCGGTCGGCGGCGCGGAACGGGTCGTCCTGCGGCTGCATGAACACCCGCCCGATCAGATTCAGCACCACCAGATCGTGGCCCTTCACCCTGATCGTCACGCTTCCCGCGCCCGGCGCGTCCGGCGCCAGGTTGAGCGGCCGGACGGCCCGCAGGTCGTCGTCGTCCAGCACCTGCGGGAAGTCCGGGTGGTCGAAGGTGTGATTGCCCCCGGTCAGCACGTCGCAGCCGGCATCGCGCAGTTCGCGCGCCGCCCGCAGGTGGACGCCCCGGCCGTCGGCGCTGTTTTCGGCGTTGCAGACCACGGCGTCGAGGCCGAGTTCGCGCCGCAACCCCGGCAGCAGGCGGGCCACCGCCCGCCTGCCCGGCGTGCCGACCACATCGGCGATGTGGAGCACGCGCACCACGCCCGGATCGCTCACGAAACGGTCACCGCGCGTAGTCGGTCGCCCGCGTCTCGCGGATCACCGTCACCTTGATCTGACCGGGGTACTCCAGGCTCTCCTCGATCTTCTTCGACACGTCGCGGGCCAACCGCGCCGCGCCGAGATCGTCGATCGAGTTCGGCTGCACGAGGATGCGCACCTCGCGCCCCGCCTGGATCGCGAAGCTCTTCTCCACTCCATCGAACGAGTTGGCCACGCCCTCGAGCGCCTCGAGCCGCTTGATGTAGGTCTCGACCATCTCCCGCCGGGCCCCCGGGCGCGCCCCGGAGATGGCGTCGGCGCAGGCGACGATGAAGGCCTCGACCGTCTGCGGTTCCTCCTCGCCGTGGTGGGCGGCGATGGCGTGCACGATCTTGGCCGAGCGGCCCAGACGCTTGGCGATATCCGCCCCGATCAGCGCGTGCGGCCCCTCCACCTCATGGTCGACCGCCTTGCCGATGTCGTGCAGCAGTCCCGCCGTCTTGGCCACAGTGGTGTCCGCGCCCAGTTCGCTGGCGATCGCCGACGCCAGCAGCGACACCTCCAGCGAGTGCCCGAGCACGTTCTGGCCGTAGCTGGTGCGGAACTTCAACCGCCCCAGCAGTTTGATCAGGTCCGGATGCAGGCCGGGAACGTTCGCCTCGTAGGCGATCTTCTCCCCTTCCTCCCGCATCACCTGATCGAGTTCGGTCCGGGTCTTCTGGACGATCTCCTCGATCCGGGTGGGGTGGATGCGGCCATCCTGCAGCAACTTCTGCAGGGACCGCCGGGCCACCTCGCGGCGGACCGGATCGAAGGAGGAGACGGTGACCGCCTCCGGGGTGTCGTCGACGATGAGGTCCACGCCGGTGGCCTGCTCGAGGGCGCGGATGTTGCGGCCCTCGCGCCCGATGATCCGGCCCTTCATGTCGTCGGAGGGCAGGGGGATGGTGCTGACCGTGGTTTCCGCGACGTAGTCCGACGCGATGCGCTGGATGGTCGTCGCCAGGATCTTGCGGGAGCGGCGGTCGGCCTCCTCCTGCAGTTCGAGGTCCAGTTCGTGCAGGCGGCGCGCCGCCATCTGGCGGGCCTCGAGTTCCACCTCGCGGACCAGTTCCTCGCGGGCCTCCGCGGCCGACAGCCCGGCCACCCGCTCAAGTTCCCCGAGCCTGCGGTTGCGGGCCTCGTCGAGTTCGGCCTGCTGGGCCCGCTTCTGGTCCTCCCATTCGCTTTTTGCCCGGACCAACTCCTGGTCCCAGGCATCCTTGGCGCGAGCCGTTTCCTGATCGCGCCGCCGGATCTGGGTTTCGCGTTGCTCGAGCCCGACCAGTTTCTGGTCGATCTGCTCCTCTTTCTGTTCGACCCGCCGCTCGATCCGCTCGACCTCCTTGCGGCGCTGGGTCAGATCCCGTTCCAGATCCGCGCGCAGGCGGATCGCCTCATCCTTTGCCTCGAGAGCGGCATCCCGGCGGCTCGCTTCCGCCTCCGCCAGGATGCGTTCAGCCTCTGCCTGCGTCTGCTTGACGCTGGATTCGGCCCGACCTTCCAGATACCACCGCGTCGCAAAGAACGTCGCGGCGGCGACGAGAATCGCTCCGAGGACGCCGATCACAAGCAACGAAGAGTCCATCGGCATCCCTTCCATATA
>JBJTKE010000357.1:0-8379 GCA_046096285.1 Chloroflexota bacterium | reverse complement strand
GTCCTACCCGGCGGCGCTCTTCGTGGTGCTGCTGGCCTCGCTGCTGTCGGCCGTGCCGCTGACCCCGGCCGGGCTGGGCGTGGTCGAGGCGGGCGCCGGCGCGGTGAGGGTGGGTGTCCTCGGGATGGACCCCGGCCTCGCGCTGGCCGTGATCCTGCTGGACCGGGTGGTGTCGTACTGGAACGTGCTGATCGCGGGCGGACTGCTCTACCTGCGGCGGCTGGCTGGGGAGGTGCGGCAGGCGGCGGCGGCCCCCGGGCAGGCGGTCCCCGCCGCGCTGGGTGAAACGGGGACGGTGGCGTAAAGTGGCGCCGTTCGCACGCGTACCCGCCCTCCTCCCGGGAAGCCCCGGAGCCCAGCCGGAGTGATCGCCAGGATGCCGCTCTCCTCGGCCGAACCGACGTTGTCGGTCGTCATTCCCGCCCACGACGAGGCCGAGAACCTCGCCATCCTGCTGCCGGCGCTGCGGCGGGACCTGGAGCGGCTTGGCGTCGCTTCGGAGATCGTGGTGGTGTGCCGGGAGCCGGACGGGCGCACCTGGTCGGTGGTCGAGGACAACGCCGCGCGGCTGGTGAAACAGGAGCGCCCGGGCTACGGCGGCGCGCTGGTCGCGGGGTTCGCCGAGGCGCGCGGCGAGTGGATCCTGACGATGGACGCCGACCTGTCCCACCGGCCGAACTTCATCGCCGACCTGTGGAACCAGCGCGATCGGGCCGACTTCGTCATCGCCTCCCGCTACGTGCCGGGCGGGTCGGCCGAGATGCCCCGCGACCGGTACCTGATGAGCCGCCTGCTCAACGAGACGTTCCGGACGGGGCTGGCGTTGCCGCTGCGCGACCTGTCGAGCGGCTACCGGCTCTTCCGCCGCCGGATCATCGAGGGGATGCCCATCACGTCCAGCAATTTCGCGGCGGTGCAGGAAATCGTGGTGCGGGCGGCGGCCGCCGGCTGGACGGTGACCGAAGTCCCCTTCGCCTACGCCCCGCGCGAGCATGGCGACTCCAAGGCCCGGGCGCTGAAGTTTGGCCCGGAGTACCTGCGGACCCTCGGCAGCCTGTGGAAGTTGCGGAACTCCGTCGCCAGCGCGGACTACGACTATCGCGCCCACGACAGCCGGATTCCCCTGCAGCGCTACTGGCAGCGCACGCGCTACCGCCATGTGACGGACCTCATCGCTGGCGAGGGGCCGGTGCTGGACGTTGGCTGCGGGTCGAGCCGAATCGTCGGCGCGTTGCCGCCGGGGAGCGTGGCGCTCGACGTGCTGCCCGGGAAACTCCGGGTCGCCCGGCGCATGGGGGCGCCGGTGGTGACCGGCACCATCGCGGCGTTGCCGTTCCGGGCCGGCGCGTTTCCCTGCGTGCTCTGCTCGGAAGTGGTCGAGCACGTGCCGGTGGAGTGGCCCTCGCTGGACGAACTGGAGCGGGTGCTGGCCCCCGGCGGCAGGCTGGTGCTGGGCACCCCCGACTACGCGCGCTGGGAGTGGAACGCCCTCGAATGGGCCTACGGCAAGGTTGCGCCCAACGCCTACGCCGACGAGCACATCACGCACTATTCGCACGCTTCGCTGGTGGGCCAGATGGAATCCCGGGGCCTCCGGCACGAGGAGACGCGGTACGTGGGGCGCGGGGAGATGATCATTGCGTTCCGGAAGGGACGGTGAGCCGATGGCCGATCCGGCGGTAAACGCGCGGAGGTTGCGATGGCTGGCGGCGTTGCTTGGCGCGGCGCTGATTCCGGCGGCGCTGATCGCCGGCACCTGGAACCAGCTTCAACCGCTGCCGCCGAAATACCGGGAAGCGGGAACCGACCGCAACCTGCTCGGAACGCCGGTGGCCGCCAGCGAGCGTCCCGGCGGGGATGCCGAAGCGCAACGGTAGGGGGAGACAGGGCAGGCCATGCCAACGGCGATGATCACCGGCATCACGGGACAGGACGGCAGCTACCTGGCCGAGCACCTGCTCGGTGCGGGCTACCGGGTGGTGGGCGTGAGCCGGCGCACCAGCACGGACGTCGGCAGCAGGATCGAGCACATCAGGCAGGACATCGAACTGGCCGGGGCGGATCTGCTCGACCAGACCTCCCTGCTGTCGCTCGTCGAGCGCATCCGCCCGGATGAGGTGTACAACCTGGCGGCGCAGAGCTTCGTGCCGACCTCGTGGGAGCAACCGGTGCTCACCGGGGAGTTCACCGCGCTGGGGGTGACCCGGCTGCTGGAGGCGGTGCGGGTGGCCGCCCCGCAGGCGCGGGTGTACCAGGCATCCTCCTCGGAGATGTTCGGCAAGGTGCAGGACGTGCCGCAGCGGGAGTCGACCCCGTTCTACCCGCGCTCGCCCTATGGCGTCTCGAAGCTCTACGGGCACTGGATCACGGTCAACTACCGCGAGAGCTACGGCATGTACGCCTGCTCGGGCATCCTGTTCAATCACGAATCGGAGCGGCGCGGGCTCGAGTTCGTGACGCGCAAGATCTCCTACGGGGTGGCGCTGATCGCCCACGGCGCGCGACGCGACCTGCGGCTCGGCAATCTCGACGCCCGGCGCGACTGGGGCCATGCCGCCGACTACGTGCGGGCCATGCATCTGATGCTGCAGCAGGCTGTCCCGCGCGATTATGTGGTCGCCACCGGCGAGGCCCACTCGGTGCGCGAGTTCGCGGAACTGGCGTTCGCCGCCGCAGGGCTGGACTGGGAAGAGCATGTGGTGATCGACCCCACGTTCCTCCGCCCCGCCGAGGTGGACCACCTGATCGGCGACGCCGCGCTGGCCCGCACCGAGCTCGGCTGGGAGCCGCGGATCAGCTTCCCCGACCTGGTGCGGCGGATGGTCGAAAGCGATCTCGCGCTGGTGGCGGACGAGATGGCGCGCGGGATCGTGCGGCCGTCCGGCGCCGGCGGCCGCCCGCGCCCGTGACGCGGGCGCTGATCACCGGCGTTACCGGCCAGGACGGCCGCTACCTCGCTGGGCAGCTCGCGGCGAGCGGCATCGAGGTGTGGGGCGCGGCGCCCGGGAGCGACCGGGCCAGCCTGCCGGACGGCGTCCGCCCGGCCCCGCCGTTCGACCTCAGGGATGGCGAATCGGTGCGCCGTGCGGTGGCCGCGGCAGCCCCGGCGCTGGTCTTCCATCTTGCCGCGCAGTCGTCGGTCAGCGCCTCGGTCCGGGATCCGCTGGAGACGGCAGATGTTACCGGGGCCGGGACGGCGCGGGTGCTGGAGGCGGTTCGCGTGCTCGCCCCCGCGGCACGGGTCTTCATCGCCGGGTCGAGCGAGATGTTCGGGTCGCCGGGGCGCCTTCCGCAACGCGAGGACGATCCGATCCTGCCGGTCACACCCTACGGCGCGGCGAAGGCCTACGCCCATCACCTCGCCCGCGCCTACCGTGAGAGCTACGGCATGTTCGTCTGCTCGGGCATCCTGTTCAGCCATGAATCCCCGCTGCGCGGCGAGGCGTTCGTCACGGGCAAGATCGTGGCCGGCGCGGTCGCGATCGCCGCCGGGGAGCGGGACGAACTGGCGCTCGGCACCCTCGAGGCGCGCCGCGACTGGAGCTTCGCCGGCGATGTGACCCGCGCCATGGCCCTCATGCTCGCCGCCCCGGAGCCAGGCGACTACGTCATCGCCTCCGGGGTCTCCCATTCGGTCGCCGACTGGTGCGAGCGGGCGTTCGGGCTGGTCGGGCTCGACTGGCGGCAGCATGTCCGCTCCGACCCCGCGCTCCTCCGGCCCGGCGAGGCGATCGAGCAGCGTGGGGATTCCTCCCGCGCCCGGGAGCGTCTCGGCTGGCGGCCGGAGGTCGATTTCGAGAGCCTCGTGAACCTGATGGTCGAGGCGGAACTCGCGCGCAGGGCGACGGGTTGAACCGGACTGACGCGGGAAGAAGCGCGCGGCGCGGCCGCGGGGAGTGTGACCGGGTGAGCGGAGAGCCGGACAATCTCGCGGAGCGCGCGCCCCTGCCGGCGTGGAACCGCTGGGACCTCGCCTGCCTGGCGGCGTTGGCGCTCTTGACGCTGGGCATGATGGCGCAGTACGCCGGGGATCCTCTGCGACCGCTGTCCGGCGACCTCGTGAACTTCTTCGTCCCGATGTTCTCGCATCTCGGGCAGGAACTGCGAGCCGGGCAGATTCCGGGCTGGAATCCGCACCAGTTCGCGGGAGCGCCGTTCGCGGCAGATCCGCAATCGGGCTGGATGTCCCTGCTGGTGATGGTTCCCTTCACCCTGCTGCCGCTCGCCGGGGCGGTGTGGACGATGAACCTGCTCCACCTGCTGCTGCTGTCGATTTCGACCTACCTCTTCGGGCGGTTGACCGGGCTGAATGCAGGCGGGGCGCTGGCCGCCGCGCTCGTCGCCGAGTTCGCCCTGGCCTGGCAGCGATCCAAGTGCTGCCCCCAGATTCTGTTCACGCTGGCCTGGTTGCCGGTGATGCTGCTCGCGGCCGAACTCGCCGTGCGCTCGCGATCCCCCCTCGGGCGCACCGGGTGGCTGCTGCTGGGAGGGGTGGCGGTCAGCCAGGAGTTGTCGGGCTGGCTGGGCCAGGGCGCTTTCTACCAGTTCCTGCTGGCGGGAGGGTGGCTGGCGTTCCGGGTGCTGCTGTGGCCGCCAGCCGCCCGCTCCCCGCTGAAGCGGGTCGCCGACCTCGCGGTGGCGGGCCTGCTGATGTTCGGCAGCGGCGCGCTGTTCAACGCGGCGGCGCTCCTGCCCCGGATCGAATACAACCGGGTGACGAACGTGGCAGGCGGAGAATATCGGGGCGTCGAGGCGGGGTGGGCCAACGACTTCGGGGGCCTATCCGCCGGGGCGCTCGCGCCGCGGTTGGCCGGCGGGTTCTTCCAGGGCGAGTGGCTGTACGTCGGGGGCGCCGCCTTGGTTCTCGCCGCGCTGTGCCCGATCCTTGCCCCACGCTGGCGGCCGTGGCTGTTCTGGGCCGGGGCGGGCTTCGCGATGATCATGCTGGCCAACCCGGACCCCAACCCCGTTCACGCCGTGTTCGGGCTGATCCCGGCGTTCTCGGTGATCCACGGCCACTACATGCACCGGGTGCTGCTGGCCCTGCCGCTGGCGGTTGGCATGCTTGCCGGCGGGGCGATCACCGCGCTGACCAGCGGGCGGCCGGTGCGTCAGGCCGGACTCATTGTGGCCGCGGCGGCCGCGACGGCGGTCGCCATCGCCGGGCTGTGGGGCGCGGGCGCGGAAACGCTCTCGCGGCCTGCCCTTGCCGCGATGCTCGCGGCGGCTGCGCTGGCCCTCGTCGCCGCGGCTGCGCCGGGGTCGGCGGCGGCCAGGGCGCTGGTCTCGATCGCGTTCGCGGCGCTGCTGTTCTGGGAGCCAGCAGGGCGGTTGCTCTCGAACGGGATCAAACTCCGGGGCAACTGGTTCGGCGGCGGATTCGGGCAGTATCTCTCGACCGGGGGCGCCGCCGGGTTCCTGCTCGAACGGGATCCCGAGGCGTCGCGCTACTTCGGATTCGAACCCGGGTCGCTGGAGGAGCTTTCCCTGCGCCACGCCTATATCGCCTCCTCGCAGACCCCGGAACTCGCGCCCCTGCTGGTGGCGGGCAACCAGGCCTCGGCGCTGGGGCTGGACGACATCCAGGGGTACAACCCCGTCCATCCGATGCGCTACGTCGAGTATCTCCGGGCGATGAACGGCCAGCCGCAGCTGTACCGCTTCGGGAACGTCTACCCCTCTGCCATCGGGTCGCCGTTGCTGGACCTGCTGGGGGCCAGGTACGCCATCGTGCCGCCACCCGGAAGCGACCTTGACCCGGCGATCGCGGCCCTTGCCGGCGCGTGGCCCACCGTCTTCGGGGACGCCTCCTCCCGGGTGCTGGAAAACCCGGAGGCCGCGCCGCGGGCGTGGCTGGTCGCCGAGGCGCGGGCGGTCGAGCCCGGCGGGGCGCTCGACCTTCTGGCCTCCGGCGCGGTGGATGGCCGCCGGGTGGCGCTGGTCGAGGATCCGGCGCTCGCCCTCTCCACAGGCGGCGAGGAGACGCCCTCCCTGCCGGTGCAGTTCGAGCGGCCCGACTCCGACCACATGATCATCACCCTGGCGGAGCCGGCCGCGGCCCCGGCCATGCTCGTGATTGGCGAGGTTCACGATGCCGGCTGGAAGGCCACCGTGGATGGCGCTCCCGCAACGGTCGTCGTGACGGATCACGCCCTGATGGGGGTGCCGGTTCCGGCAGGGGCGCGACAGATTGTGCTGGAGTACGACCCGCCGTCGGTGCGGATCGGCCTGGCGGTCAGCGGGGCGGCCTTCGCCGCGGCTGCCGCCGTCTGGCTGGCCAACGGCTGGCGCGCTGCACGGCGAAGGCAGGGGCGGAGGACGTGATGGGCGACGAGGCCGGGGCCGGCGGGATCAGGCGGGAGCGGTTGCTGCTGGCGGCGACGGCGGCGGTGGCGGTGCTGGCCCCGGTGGCGGTCTGGCGGATCGGGCGCTCCGGCGAGACGGGGCTCCCGCAATCGCGCGGGCCTGCGACGCCGGACCCCACCCAGGAGGCGGCCCGCGCCACCCGGACCGCGCGGGCGGTCGAAAAGACGGCCGAAGCCCGTGCCACGCCCGAGGCGGAGCCGACGCTGGAGGGCGGAAAGCGGCGGCGGCGGCGCGACGACGGCACGCCCACGGCCACCCCCTGAGCGGCGGACCGGGTCAGTCGGCGGCGGCGGCGGCGGGCGAGAGCAGGGCCTGCCGGGCGGCGGCCGGAACGGGACGCGGCAGGGCGCGGCGGCACCACTCGCAGCAGACCACGAACAGCAGCGCCATGATGAGCGCATGGGTCATGGTGCTGGCGAAGGAGAGATTGCTCCAGGGCAGGAAAGCGCCGGAAAGCGCCTGCGCGAGAATCAGGGCCACCGCCCAGCCGCCAGCGCGGGAGAGATCCGGGCGGGTCGCGAACCGGCGTGCCCAGAGCCACATCCCGAGCACCAGCAGGATGCCAAGCAGCGCGACGATGCGGTGGGTGACGACGATCCGCTCGGACCAGTCCAGGCCGCCGAGCACCTTGCCGTTGCACAGGGGCCAGGTGGTGCAGGCGAGGCTGGATTTGGTGTGCCGCACGAACGCGCCGAGATAGGCCACGCCGAGCATGGCGAGGATGGTGAAGGCGCTCATCCACCGATACCGGGAGGGGATCGCCGCGTCGTCGCGGACGCCGCGGCCCGGCCCCTCGCGCAGGACGAAGGCCATCAGCGAGGTGCTGGCGAGGGCGGTCAGCGAGATGCCGAAGTGGCTGGCGAGCACGATCGCGCTCTGCGGCCACATCACCGCGGCGGCGCCCATGCCGGACTGCACGATCAGGGTGACGAAGGTGACCGGGATCAGCACCTTCAACTCGGGCAACTGCCTGCGGAACCGGAACGAGGTGATGCATGCGCCGAGCAGCAGCAACCCCTCGATGCTGGTCACCAACCGGTGGCTGTACTCGACCGCCGTTTCGAAGGCGTATTCCGGGATGAACTCGCCATTGCAGAGCGGCCACGAGCGGCCGCAGCCCATGCCGGAGCCGGTCTTGGTGACCATCGCCCCCATCAGCAGCACGATGAGCATGCCGAGCGCGGCGGCGATGGACAGACGGCGAGCGAGCGTCAGCATGGTCACGACTCCTGGCGGCCCGGGTACGCTGGGGGGATTGTACGCATGGCGGCAGATGCACGGCAGGGTTGCGCAGGCCCGGCCGTGACGTGATGCTAGAGGCGGGCCGGGCGGCGCGCGCCCGCGGCAAGGGCAGGAGAACGAGGGCGAGCGATGGCCGACGCGGTGATTTTCGACATGGATGGGCTGCTGATCGATTCCGAGCCGTTCTGGCGGCTGGCCGAGGTGGAGGCCCTGTCGGCGGTGGGCGTGCCGATCGACGACGACCAGGCGCGCCTGACCACCGGCCTGCGGACCGATGAGGTGGTCGAGCACTGGTACGCACAATACCCGTGGCAGGGTCCGACCCGGCAGGAGGTCGGGGCCCGGATCATCCGCGGGGTGATCGACCTCGTGCGGGAGCGCGGGGAGGCCCTGCCGGGAGTGGGGGAAACGCTGGATGGGCTGGCCGCCGCCGGGTATCCGCTGGCGATCGCTTCGTCGTCCGCATCGGAGACCCTCGACGCGGTGCTGGAGCGTCTCGGCATTCGCGCCTACTTCCGGGTGGTGCAGTCCGCCGAGCACGAGCCCTATGGCAAGCCGCACCCCGCGGTGTACATCGAGGCGGCGCGGCGGCTGGGGGTTGCGCCGACGCGCTGCGTGGCGTTCGAGGACTCGCCGAACGGGGTGGTGGCGGCGAAGGCCGCGCGGATGCGCTGCATCGCGGTGCCGGACCACGCCCTCGCGGAGGACGCGCGGTTTCGCATCGCGGATGCAGTGCTGCCGTCGCTGACGGCGTTTTCCATGGAGGCGTTT
>JBJTKE010000356.1:0-3413 GCA_046096285.1 Chloroflexota bacterium | reverse complement strand
CATCATCGATCCGCGCCGTGACATTGGCGAGTACCTCGCCTGGCTCGACCGACATGGCATGACGCTGGCCGCCATCTGCGAAACGCACGTCCCCGCGAACGCTCCCGCGATGCCTGCCAATCCGAACGCCACCGCCATCCTCAGATCCACCCGGCCTTCCCGGGCATGGGGGATGGCTCCGGACAACGCGGAAAGGCCGACGATCACGAGCGATGTCGCGGTCGCCTGGTGCGGGGTGAGGCCGATGGCATAGACGAGGATCGGCACGGTGATGATGGAACCGCCACCACCGACCAGGCCAAGCAAGAGGCCGATGCCCGCTCCGAACACCACCTCGAGGGCGACGGTTGTCATCGCCTAGAGAACGACCGGGTGACCGGCCTCCTGCCAGGCGATCATGCCGCCCGCGACGCTGACCGGATTGGCGAACCCGCGGTCCTTCAGGTACTCCGCGGCCATCAGGCTGCGGCGGCCGCTCCGGCAGATGACGGCGATCGGCCGCATCGGATCGAGTTCGCCCAGGCGGGCGTCGAGATCGCCCAGCGGAATCAGCCTCGCGGCCGCCGCGTGCCCGGCGTCCCATTCCTCCTGTTCGCGCACATCCAGCAACACATGCGGCGCGGACTGCCAGTCGCTCATGTACTGCGAAACCGGTATCTCGAGATCGTCGCCGCCGCCCGCGTCCATGGATCGCTCTCCCTTTCGATCGCAACCGCGCTTCATCGCAGGCGCGTCAGCCTGCCGCCGGAACCCGTGCCGCCTTCAGTTTGCCGAGATGGGCAGCCCGGCCTCGCGCCAGGCGCTGAAGCCGCCCTCGACGTTGACGATGCCCTCCGCGCCGCTCGCCTGCAAAAGGCTCGCGGCGACCATCGATCGGTACCCGCCGCCGCACCGGACCGCGACCGCGCCGCCCCCGATGTCCGGCAGGGCGCCCTGGGCGATCCTGCCCGCCGAAAAGTTGGTGGAACCGGGAACGGCGCCCTCGCTCCACTCCGCCGGATCGCGCACGTCGAGCAGGGACAACTCGCCAGTAGCGAGTTTCCCGGCCACGGCCCGGACCGGCAGCGAGTCGATGGTCTGGACGGGTTTGCCGGCGCCGCTCCAGGACCTCATCCCGCCCTCGAGCCATCCGGTCACCCGGTCGATCCCGATGCGCCGCAACTCGGTGCGCGCTTCCTCGAACCGCTCGCGGCCGTCCACGACCAGGACGACCTCGCGATCGTAGGGCGTAAGCCATCCGGCCCAGATCGCGAAACTCGGCCCGAGGGCAACCGCCGCCGCGCCGGGAACATGACCACGGGCGAAGGCCTCCGACGGGCGCGCGTCGATGACGAGCGCACCGCCAGCCCGAGCGACATCCAGTTCCGCCGGGGTCAGCGGCCTGCCGGCGGGCAACTCCGCGAGCAAGGCCGGGCCGGCCTTGTTCACCCGCTTCATGAACGGGTAGTAGGCCGGGGGCTTCGGCATCCCATCCATCACGACGCGCATGAACGCGGCCTTGTCGGGCTGATTGAAGGCATAGTTGAACGCCTTCTCGCGCCCGATGGTCGTCTGCGGGGCATCGCCGATCTTCTTGCCGCACGGCGACCCGGCAGTGTGCCCGGGGTACACCACAACCGCGTCGGGAAGGGCCGCGAGCCGCCGGGTGATGGTGTCGTGCAACTGCTCGATCAGGTTCCGCTGGGCCTCCTCGCCCAGCAAATCGGGGCGTCCGATTTCGCCGGCAAAGAGGACGTCGCCGCTGAACAGGGCCACCGGGCCCGAACCCTGCGCGGGATCGAACAACAGATAGGCGATGTGTTCCGGGGTGTGGCCCGGGGTCCAGAAGGCGCGCAGCGTAAGGGAGCCGACCGCGATGTCCTGCCCGTCCTCGAGCGGAACATGCGGGAACTCGGTCCCGCCGATCCTGCCGGCGTAGACCGGCGCACCGGTGGCGGCGGCGAGTTCCCGCGCTCCGCTCACGAAGTCGGCGTGGACGTGCGTTTCGCAGATGGCGGCCAGCGTCATGCCATGTCGGTCGAGCCAGGCGAGGTACTCGCCAATGTCACGGCGCGGATCGATGATGGCGGCCTGCCGGGCCGCCTCGTCGGCCACGAAGTAGGCGACCTGGGCAAGACCGGGCGTGAAGGAACGTTCCACCAGCATTGCTTCCCTCCCGGGAATGTCAAGGCGCCGGCCGGGGCGAACTCCTCCGGCCATCGGATCGGGGCAATCAGTCGGCGGCGGCCGAACCAGCCCCCTGCGCGGCGGCGATCTGCCCGAGCACCTGGCGCACGTCACACCCTGCGCCCCGGTTGTAGGGCAGCTTGCCGAGCATGATGGCCATCATGCAACTGTTGGTCACTGCCGAGAAAACGAGGCCGAATCCAACCGCCGCCGCACCCCAGGTAAAGGCCGGGTTGACGAACAATGCGAGCAGCGTGAAGGCAAGCACCAGCGATCCGGCGACCAATCGCACCTGGCGGAACATGTCCCATTTCTGGGCGCCGCGCACGAGGGGCTGGTTCTCCGCCTCCCACGAGGCGATGCCCCCCGACAACACATGCAGCCCGTCGAAGCCGGTTCCCTGGAGGGTCTTGTCGGCCTGGCGAGCCCGTGCGCTGGAGCGGCAGACGAGCACGACCGGACGGTTCACCGTGTCCCGCAACGTGGCCGCGTAGTGCGGCAACTGGTCGAGCGGCACATTGAAGCTGCCCGGGATGTGCTCGGACTCGAACTCAGCCGGGGTTCGGACATCGAGAATGGTCACCGACTGCTGGACGCCAGCGAGCTCACCGGCAGTGACGACGGTGGGCAGATTCACGGTGGACATGGCGCGTGGTCCCTCCTGAAGCCGCGGCTGAATCGCTCGTCAGCCGCGCTCCTCGACGTTATCGGCCGGCCCGGACAAGCGCCCGGACTGCCTCCTCAACCGCCAGCTCCGGGGTCTCGAACTCGTCCGGATGGCGCAGGCAGCGCAGGGCGTAAGCCTCGAGCAGTTCCCCGCTCAACGCGTTGACGGCAGCCTTGATGGCGGCGAGCTGGTTCAGGACGTCGAGACATTCGCGCCCCTCGTCGATCATCCGCTGAACGCCCTTGGCCTGGCCCTCGACCTTCCGCAGCCGGTCGATGAGGTCCGCCCGCTGATCCGGGCTGAGGTTGTGCATGCTGGGCATCGACGCCTCCCGCGGCCCCCAATCGGCCTGATCGGCGATGGTACCCTGGGGGGGTAGGGTTGTCAACCTCCGGCCCGCACGCCCTGCATCCCGGCCCGCCGGGACCGCCGGTATACTCCCGATGCCAATTCGTGCACCCGGAACCGCCGGGCCCTGCCGCTTCGCCGCGTTGCCGCGGAGTCCGCATCAGCGAAGGACCGATCATGACCAAGCCGGACCATTCCCACGGGCACGACGTCGCCATCGAGTCCCTGCTCG
>JBJTKE010000355.1:0-3210 GCA_046096285.1 Chloroflexota bacterium | reverse complement strand
GCGTGCCGGTGGGCGTCGAGACGCGGGCGGCGGATGGTTTCGTGCCGGCCGGCGCGGCGCTCGAGGCGGCGGTGACGCCGCGGACCCGGGCGATCCTGCTCAACTACCCGGGCAACCCGACTGGCGCGGTCCCGGATGAAGCCGCCCTGCTGGAGATCGCGGCGGTCGCGGAACGGCACGACCTGGTGGTGATCTCTGACGAGATCTACGACCGGCTCAGCTACGACGCGCCCCATATCTGTTTCGCCTCGCTGCCGGGGATGCGGGAGCGGACCCTGCTGCTCAACGGCTTCAGCAAGACCTACGGCATGACCGGCTGGCGGGTCGGCTATGCGGCGGGGCCCGAGGCGCTCATTGCGGCGATGACCAAGATCCACCAGTACACCGCGCTGTGCGCGAGCAGGCAGGCGCAGGAGGCCGCGATCGAGGCGCTGCGGGTGCCGGATCGCGACGTGCAGGCGATGGTCGACGATTACGACGGGCGGCGGCGGCTGATCGTGAGCGGGCTGAACCGGATCGGCCTGCCCTGCCACCTGCCGCGGGGCGCGTTCTACTCGTTCCCGAGCATCGAGGGGTCGGGACTTCCGGCGCAGGTGTTCGCGGAACGGCTGCTGGCCGAGGCGCGGGTCGCGGTGGTGCCCGGGGACGCCTTCGGCCCCGCCGGGGCGGGTCACATCCGCTGCGCCTACGCCACCTCGCTCCCGAAGATCGAGGAGGCCATCGAGCGGATGGACGGGTTCCTGCGCTCGCTGCCCGGGTTCGTGCCGGCGGCCGCGCCGGCGGCCGTGTGAGCGGCGCCGGGCCGGAGGAGATGCGGCCGCCGCTCTCCCCCGGCATGAGCGCAGCCGAGTTCGCCCGCTGGTACTGGCTGAAGCGGGAACTGGAGCCGTTCGCCCGGAGGCTGGGCGTGAGCGCGGCGGGGGGCAAGGCGGAGATCGCGGCCCGGATTTCGGCGCGGCTCTCCGGCGAGCCGGACCCTGCCGGAGCCGCGCCGCGCGGGGTCCGCGAGCGATTCGCAGGCGACCTGACGCCGGAAACGCCGATCCCGCGCGATCCGCCGCTGGATGCGCGGCTGCGAGCGTACATGACCGGCGCCTGCGGACCGGGGTTCCGCTTCGACGGGCACATGCGGGCGTTCTTCCGCGACGGGCAGGGCCGCACGCTGGCCGAGGCCGCCGATCACTGGCGGGGGACCCGCTCCCTGCCGCTGGGCGAGATCGCCCGGCAGTTCGAGTACAACCGGTTTGCGCGGGAGTGGCGGTCGGCCAATCCGGGAGCGGCCCATGCCGCGCTGGCGGCGGCATGGAGCGAGCGCAAGCGCCGCCCCGCCGAACCGGACCGGGAGCAGCGGCACGGGGCCGGGAAGGGCGGCGGCGATGGCGCCCCCCCGGCCCGGCGCGGTCAGCCGCAGTAGCCGCCGTTGCAGGTCAGCTTGCGGCAGCAGTGGCCGTCGTACTGGCAGGAGCCGCCCGCGTAGTTGCAGCAAACGCGGGAACTGTTGTCCCAGTCGTTGAAGTCGCAGGACAGGTTTGAGCTGCCGTAGGCGCGGCAGTCGTCGCTGGACCAGCATCCCTTGCCTGCGCCAGCGAGGTCGCTGACGAACCGGCAGACGCCGCTGATGCAGGAATTGCCGCCGCAGCAGTCCTCGTTCTTCGCGCAGCCGCCCCATTCGTAGGTGCAGCAGTTGGTCGTGCCGTCGTAGTCGAAGCCGTTGTCGTCGCAGAAATAGGTCGCGCCGTACCAGTTCTCGCACTGGTTGCTGGCGCGGCACTGGGCGCCGGGCTCGCGGGCCTCGCCGACGCCCGCGCCAACGGTCACGGCCGCGCCGAGACCGAGGGCGGCGCGGATGGCGGCGCGGCGTCCCCGCCTGCCAGCGAGGGCCTTCGCCAGGCCGTCGAACCGGGAACCGTCCATGTGCTGTTCCTCCTGCCGGATGTGCGCCTGTCCGCCGGGAACCGGCGATGCGGTGCGGGATCGTCCTCGCATCCCGCGGTGGATTGTCGCAGATCGCCCCGCGGCGGCGGCCGGGCGGGCGGCGGCGGAACTGCTACCCTTCGCGGGTCCGATCGGCGGGAGCGGGGATGGGCATCGTGGGCAATCGGGCTGGGCGCATCCACTACGCGTGGATCATGTTCGGGGTCACCTTTTTCACCCTGCTGGCGGCGGCGGGGTTCCGCAGCACGCCGGGCGTGCTGATGGTGCCGCTCGGCGACGAGTTTGGCTGGAGCCGGGCGACGGTCGGGCTGGCCGTCTCGGTCAACCTCGTGCTGTTCGGGTTCTCGGGGCCGTTCGCGGCGGCGGCGATGCTGCGCTGGGGAGTGCGGGCCGTCGTGTGCTGCGCGCTGGCCACGATCGCCGCCGGGGCGTTCCTGACCACGTTCATGCGGGAACCGTGGCAACTCGTGCTGCTGTGGGGCGTGGTGGTCGGGCTGGGCACCGGCTGCATGGCCAGCGTGTTCGCGGCGACCGTGGCCAACCGCTGGTTCGTCAGCAAGCGCGGGCTGGTCGTGGGGTTGCTGACCGCGGCGGGCGCCACCGGGCAACTGATCTTCCTGCCGGCGCTGGCCTCGCTGGCCACCGGCCCGGGCTGGCGGTTCGTCTCCATGACCATCGCGCTGTGCGCGGCGGCGGCGATCGTGCCGGTGGCCCTGCTGGTGCGCGACTGGCCGGGCGACGTGGGATCACGCGCCTACGGCGCGCGGGAGGACGACCCACCGGCGCCGCATCCGGCCGGCAACCCAATCCGCACCGCCTTCAGCGGGTTGGCGATGGCCTCCCGCAGCCGCGACTTCTGGTTGCTGGCGGGGACCTTCTTCGTGTGCGGCCTGAGCACCAACGGGCTGATCGGCACGCACCTGATCCCGGCCGGCATCGACCACGGCATGACCGAGGTGACGGCGGCGGGGATGCTGGCGGTGATCGGGGTGTTCGATGTGATCGGGACCGTGCTCTCCGGGTGGCTGACCGACCGCTGGGACAGCCGGAAGTTGCTGTTCGTCTACTACGCGCTGCGCGGGCTGTCGCTGATCCTGCTGCCGCTGGCGTTCGGCCTGCCGGAGTTCGCGCTGCTGCTGTTCATCGTGTTCTACGGGCTGGACTGGGTGGCCACCGTGCCGCCGACGGTGGCCATCGCCAGCGACCTGTTCGGACGGCAGCAGGGACCGATCGTCTACGGCTGGGTCTTCTCGGCCCACCAGATCGGGGCGGCGG
>JBJTKE010000354.1:0-1900 GCA_046096285.1 Chloroflexota bacterium | reverse complement strand
CAGCCGCTCGCGCTCGCGCTCGCCCGCCTCCCGCAGGTCCGCGGCGACCGCCTGCATGAGTTGCGGCACGCCCTCGCCGGTGGCCCCGGAAATCTCGAAGGTCCGCAGGCCGTGCCCGCGCAGGGCGGCCTCGAGCCGGGGCCGGTTCTCCATTGCTTCCGGCAGGTCGATCTTGTTCAGCGCGACCAGCATCGGCTTGCCTGCCATCCCGGGGTCGAACGCGGCGATTTCGGCGTTGATGGTCTCGAAATCCCGCAGGGGATCGCGCCCCTCGAGGCCGCCCGACGCATCAAGGACGTGCACCAGCACCGCGGTGCGGTCGACGTGGCGAAGAAACTCGTGGCCGAGCCCTGCGCCGCCCGCCGCCCCCTCGATGAGGCCCGGGATGTCGGCCATGACGAACGACTGGCCGTCCACCCCGCCGACCTCCACGACCCCGAGGTTGGGCTCGAGCGTGGTGACCGGGTAGTCCGCGATCTTGGGCCGTGCGCGGCTGGCGGAGGCGAGCAGGGTGGACTTCCCGGCGTTGGGCAGGCCAACCAGGCCAACGTCGGCGATCATCCGCAACTCGAGCCGGAGCCAGCGCTCTTCCCCGGGTTCGCCCAGTTCGGCGATGCGCGGCGCCTGCCGCACCGAACTCTTGAAGTGGACGTTGCCAAGGCCTCCCTTGCCGCCGCGGGCGACGGTGAAGGTGTCGCCGGGCTCGGTGAGGTCGGCCATCAGGGCGCCGCTGGCGTCGTCCCAGATCATCGTGCCGGGCGGCACGTCGATGGAGAGGGAGGACCCGTTGGCCCCATGGCGCTGCTTGCTGCGGCCGGGGCCGCCAGGCTCCGCGGCGAACTTCTGGTTGTACTGGAAGGGCAGCAGGCTGGTCAGGTTCGCGGCCGCCCGGAGGTGAACCTCCCCTCCCCGGCCGCCGTCGCCGCCATCCGGGCCGCCCCGCGGCGCGAACTTCTCGCGCCGGAACGAAGAGGAGCCGTTGCCGCCATTGCCGGCCTTCACGAAAATGCGAGCGCGATCGATGAGCATGGGAACTCCGGAGTCCGTGTTCGTGCGGGCGGCAGTACGCCGCGCCACGCGGCTATGGTGACACGCCCGGCCCGCTTCGCCCACGACCAACGCAAGAGGCCGTTCCGGAACGCCCCGGCGCGATAGCACCTGCCTGCGCCGATTCCGGATTCGCTGGCCGGCTGCGCCCTATCGGCGGCCCCGGACAAGGCGCTGCCCCGACAGGTCCTTGTCAGACCCGACGAGGCAGGGACCGCATGTGCCAATTGCCACGCGTGACGGGGCAGGTCATTGCCCGAAGGCATCCCGGCGGCCGCGATCGCGGCGCGGGACAAAAGGGGTGGCGGCGCTCATCGCGGGCCAGGTCTCAGGCCGGAGTCCGCGCCGGTCAACCGGGCCACGGCCGCCGCCAGGGGGTCAGCGGGGCCGGGACCCGGATGACCAACGCGGGCCAACCGGGATCACGACCGGCCGCCCCCCGTCCGGCATGTTCGCCGGACGGGGAAGCGCCACGATCGGACTGGCCTAGTAGCAGGCCGTGGTGGAGTTGGTCGCGCACTGCTGGAGATTGCCCGTGCCGTTGCCGGTCACGGTGGTCCCGTTGACGCCGAGAACGACGGAGCCGTCGGGAGCGTAGATGCCCCAGCCGTAGGCATCGCTTCCGGACACCGTGTTGCCGGTGATGCGGGACGCGCCGTCCATGTTGATGCCGGCCTTGTAGTCGACATTCGGCGAGGCGAACCAGGCGCCCGCGGCTGCGCCGGAGCGGCTGAAGTTCTTGATCGTCGAGGCGACCATGTTCAGCGAGGTCGTCTCGCCGTAGACCCCAGCGGCGTTCTGGGCCGCGCCGGGGCCAAATCCTTCGAGGATCGACCGGGTGAGCGTGATGATG
>JBJTKE010000353.1:0-8904 GCA_046096285.1 Chloroflexota bacterium | reverse complement strand
CGATGCGAGCACGCTGGATGTCCGCCGCCGGGGTAATGGTCGCCGGGTCCCTGGCCCTGGCCGGGTGCGGTCCGATGCCGGACGATGAGGTCGGTTCCGGCAACCCGGTGGTGAGCACCGCCGACGAGGGCGTTACCGGGGTCGTGGTCGGACTCGCCTCGCCGGACGCCGACGAGGGCGCCGCGACCGCCGGCGAAGCGACCCCGGAGATCGAGGCCATCGAGGCGGAGGGCGTGGAGGTCAGCATCAAGAACGGCAAACTCGATCCGTTCTCGATCGAGGCCCAGCCGGGAAATCCGGTCATCATCACGGTCAGCAGCGACGGCAAGCAACACACGCTGGAGATCAAGGAACTCGTCGACCCGACGACGATCGCGGCCACCGGCCCGACCGACGTCGACTTAGTGGCAGCCGAGGAGCCGGGAACGTTCGAAATCCTGATCGACGGCAAGCGCGGCGGCGAGTTCAGGTCAATGGCCGCCGACGGCGCGTCCTGACCGTCCGGGGTTGGGGCGGCGGCCAGGCAGGCCGCCGCTTCGCCCGCGCCGCCAGTTGAGCCGCCATGCCCGGTTCGGGGATACTGCGTCCGTTCGGGGCCGCGCACGCGCGGGGCCAGGCAATCACCGCGAGGAAGACCGGATCGCATGGCGCTGTTGGACATCGTGCTCGAGGGGGACCCCGTGCTGCGGCGCAAGGCAAGCGCCATCCGGCAGGTGGACGCCTCCATCCGCAAGCTCG
This sequence comes from Chloroflexota bacterium, assembly GCA_046096285.1. Lineage (GTDB taxonomy): Bacteria > Chloroflexota > Chloroflexia > Thermomicrobiales > UBA6265 > CADCWF01. The sequence goes on along the minus strand of JBJTKE010000353.1, from coordinate 8,166 downwards.
CCGCGGACATGCGCGAGACGATGCTCGACGCCCCCGGCGTCGGGCTCGCCGCGCCGCAGGTCGGCATTCCGCTGCGGCTGATCACGGTCCACGTGCCCGCGGGATACGACCACGACGACGACCCGGAACACGACTTCGCGCTGGCGAACCCGGAAATCGTGAAGAGCAGCGGCCGCGTGCTGGGCTACGAGGGCTGCCTGAGCATCCCCGGCTGGACCGGCGAGGTGCCGCGGTTCGAGCGACTGGTGGTCAAGGGCATCGGGCCTGGACAACCGCCCGGTGCGCCTGAAAACCGAGGGCTGGCTGGCCCGGGTGCTGCAGCACGAGATCGATCATCTCGATGGCATCCTGTTCCTCGACCGGGTCGAGGACAAGGCAACCATCCAGGAGGTGCCGGACGAGGAACCGGAGGGCCCGGTCGAGCGTTGACCGGCCCCCGGGCCGCCCGGCGCTACAGGCTGATGTCGTGCTGGACGGTGCGGGCCCGCTCGGCGGAGACGATGGCCGCGATCAGTTCCACGGCCTGCTCGACCCGGTCGGACTCGTTGAAGATCACGTAGTCGAAGTCGCTGGCGCTCGCCAGTTCGCGGCTGGCTGTGCCGAACCGCTTCATGAGCGCCTCCGGATCGTCCGTCTTGCGGGCGCGGAGCCGCTGCAACAGCGAGGCCATCGACTCCGGGGCCAGGAAGACCGAGATGGCCCGGGGCACCAAAGACCGGATCGAGTCCGCGCCCTGGATGTCCACCTTGACGAAGACATCCTGGCCGCGGCCGAGCGCCGCCCGGATCGGGCCGCGCGGCACCCCGTACCGGTGCCCGTAGACGAGCGCCGATTCGAGGAACTCGCCGTCGGCGAGGCGGCTCTCGAACGCCTCCATGTCCATGAAGTAGTAGTGCACGCCGTCGATCTCGCCCGGGCGGCGCTGCCGAGTGGTCGCGGTCACGGCGAAATACGCCTCCGGGTAGCGGATGCGCATCGCCTCGATCACCGTATCCTTGCCGACGCCGGACGGCCCGGAGATGATGAACATGCGCGGCTTGCGAAGCGCCCGCAGATCGCCGATCACGTCGTCCGCGTTTTCACCGAGTTGGTCTGTCAGCACATCCGTCTCCGTGAGCGCCACGATCCGGTCCGCCCGTTCCCGCACGCCAGTGGCGCGCGCCGCACCCGTCTCCATTGTCCTGTAGCCGCTCACTCGCCGTCCTCCCGGGCTTTCCGCGCCGCAACCGGGAGCGGCATGTACGAGGTTTCACCGTGTTCGACGCCCTGGCCGCGGCCGCAATGGCCGACGAACTCGCCACCACCCTGCTCGACGGCCGAATTCAGCGCATCGGCCTGGTGGACCGCCGCACGCTGGCCGCCGAGGTCTACGCGGGAGGCAAGCGCCATGCGCTGGTGGCCAGCGCCGACGACCGCGACGCCCGCCTGCTGATCGCTCCGGCCATGCCGTCGCTCGACGCCGCGCTCGTCACCCCCTTCGCGCTCCTGCTGCGGAAGTACCTCCGCGGCGGGATCATCGGCGGCATCGAACAGCCGCCGCTCGAACGGGTGGTGATTTTCAGTATAGCCAAGCGGATACCCACGGAACAGGAACGGCGCGCGATGCGCCATGCCGCCGAATCCGCGGAAGACGACCCCGAAGCGGCCGCCACCGATGATTCCGGCGACGACGAGGGGGAAACCGGGGCTACCTGGGTCCACGTCCACGTCGAGATCATGGGTCGGCATTCCAACCTGGTCCTCGTCGATGACCAGGGCCTGGTGATGGACGCCGCCAAGCGGGTCACGCCGTCGATGAGCCGGGTCCGCCCGGTGCAGCCGCACCGCCCGTTCCTGCCGCCGCCGCCGCAGGACCGGCCCGATCCCCGCAAGCTGACCGGGTCGATGGCCGCCGAATTGCTGGCCGGGGCCCCGGACGACGCCCTCCTGGCGAAGTGGCTTCCATCCGCCCTGCGCGGCGTCAGCCCGCAGATGGCGCGGGAAATCTCGTTCCGGGCGGCCGGGGAGGCCGGGGCCGCCGTGCGGGAGGCGCGCCGCGATCCCGGCGCGCTGGCCCGCGAGACCCGCGCCCTGCTCGAGCCGCTGCTGACCTCGGCATGGTCGCCCATGGTCTACCTCGATCCCGCGGAGGACGAGCACGGCGACTCCGCCGTGGCCGCTGGATGGTCCCCGATTCCAATGGCGCACCTCGCCGCAGGCCTGCGCGAGGAACCGGCGCCCACCCTGTCGGCGGCGATCATTCGCGCCACCGGGGACGGCGACGATGCCTCACCGGTGCGGCACGCGCAGCGCAGGCAGCGGCTGCTGGACGCCATCGCGGCGGCGCGGCAAAAACAGGAACGCCGGCTGGCCAGCGTGCGGCAGCAGGGGGAGCAGGCGGCCGAAATCGAGACGCTGCGGACCTGGGGAGAGTTGATCTACGCCAACCTCTGGCGGATCCGGCCCGGGGAGGCGGAGTTCGACGCGGACGGGACGATTGTTCCGCTCGATCCTGCGCGCCCGGCGAAGGAGGTCGCGCAGGAGTACTTCGAGCGGTACCGGAACGCGCAGCGGGCCGAGGCGCACCAGGAGGAAATCGAGGCGGAGATCGCGGCCGAACTCGGCTGGCTGGATCAGCTCGACGTGCTGGTCAGGCAGGCGGCGGGGTTCGCCGAACTGGAGTCCATCGCGGCGGAGTGGGAGGCGAGCCAGCCGGAGGGCGCCGGCAAGCGCTCCCGCAAGCGGCAGCAGCCGCGCCGCCCACAGCCGCTTTTCGACAACGAGGGCAATGCCGTCTACGTCGGTCACACGGCGGCGCAGAACGAGCAGGTGGCCTTCGAGATCGCCGGACCCGGCGACACCTGGCTGCACGCCCGCAACGTGGCGGGTTCGCACGTGGTCATCCGCTGGCGCACGCCGGGCGCGGGCGAGCGCGAGGAGACGGTGCTGGCCGCCGCCGCGCTGGCCGCCTGGTACAGCGCCGGCCGGGACGGTTCGCGCGTCGAGGTGGATGTGGCGGCGCGGCGGCACGTCCGCAAGATCAAGGGGGGCCGGCCGGGCATGGTCACCTACCGGAACGAGCGCACCGTCGCGGTCCGGCCAGCTGACGAGCATGGAGTGTCGCCGGCTCTGGTGGCCCGGGAGCGCGGATAGAGTCCCCAACGAACGCGGCCCGGCCCCTCGAAAGGGACCGGGCCGGAGTGGTGAAGATCTGCGGGTCAGGCCGCGGCGGCAGCCTTGTTCCGTTCCACCGGACCGCCGCGGGCGAAGATGTAGGCGAGCACGACGCCAACCCAGTAGAGCAGGAGAAGCGGTCCCGCCACGATCGCCATGTTGAACGGGTCGGTGCTCGGGGTGATGACGGCGGAAACGGCGAAGATGATGAGCAGGGCGTACTTCCAGAACGAGCGCATCTTCTGGGGGGTCGCCACGCCGAGCTTGGCCAGAAGGAACATGATGACCGGCAACTGGAAGGCAAGGGCGAGGCCGATCATGAGCGTAAGGTAGAACGTGATGATCTGGTTGCCCTCGGGCGACCACTCGAAGGTGTTTTTCATGAAGTTCGACAGGAACTCGAACGCCTTCGGGGCAGCGATGAAGAAGCCGTAACCGGCCCCGGCGAGGAAGAGGATCGTCACGAACGGGAGCGACGAATACAGGATTCGCTTCTCTTTCCTCGTGAGCCCTGGCGCCAGGAACCCGAAGATCTGCCAGAGGATCACCGGCAATGCGATCCCGATGGCGATGTACAGCGCGATCTTGAAGTAGAGCGTCAGCGGGTCCGTCGGGGCAACGATGTCGAAGCCCTGCTCCGCGTTCGCCTCTTTCTGGAGGAGCGTCAGGAACCGCGGCGCCAGCACGACGCCCGCGATGAACGCGATGCCGACCGCGATGACGATTTTCACGATGCGGTCGCGAAGCTCGATCATGTGCTCGAGGAGCGTCATCTCCTCGAACACATCCGGTTCGTTTGGATCCGGCAACTTTGGAAGCGACGGAAGCTTCGCCGGCAACTTGCTCTTGACGTCAGGAGCCTTCAGGGCACGGGCCAATGGTCACCTGCCTTCCGGCGCTCGCCCGCGCTGTCCCGCGGGCCATTGCCGGTATTGCGTCGAAATCACGCCCGGGCGCTGCCGCCCGGGCGCAGTGGCCATGCGATCCCTGCTGGCGGCGGCCGGACTAGCCGGCGTGCTCGTTGATGTACTGGACCGCGTCGGCCACGGTGCGGATGGTCTCCGCATCCTCGTCCTTGATTTCGACTTCGAATTCCTGTTCGAGCGCCATGATCACCTCGACCAGGTCGAGGGAGTCGGCGTTCAGGTCGTCGATGAACGCGGCGTCCATCGTGACCTTGTCCTCGTCCACCCCAAGGCGCTCCGCCACAATTCCGCGGACGCGCTCCAACGTGTCAGCCACCCCGGTAACCCTCCATTTCCAGCCGCCGCCCGAGGCCGTGCGACTGTTCCTCCCAGAACCCCTGCCCGGTAGCTGGCGCCGCGATCCACCCACAGGGGCTTCCACTTCGTCGCCAACGCGGGCGATGATACACGACCCCAAAAAAACGGGACCACACCTGCCGCGGCGGCGGCGCGGTCACGCCTCGCCGGCGGCGGCGCGTTCCGCCAGGATGCGGTTTGCCACGGTTCCCAGCACCCCGTTGACGAAGCGGCCGGAGCCATCCCCGCCGAAGTGCTTAGCGAGATCTACGGCCTCGATGATCGCGACTCCCGCCGGAACCTCCGCCACGTACATCAGTTCGTAAGCCGCGAGCCGCAGGATGTTCCGGTCTACCACCGGCGTTTGGTCGGTCGCGAACGCGGGCGCCGCCTCGCTGAGCAACGGGTCGATCCGGTACAGCCGCAGCAGCGTGCCGTGCACCAGCCGCTCCACGTAGGCGTGGACCTCGGGCGGCAACTCCGGGGCGACCTGCTCGAGGTCGCCATCCTCCTCCGGCGCGAGCCCCGCAACGGTGTTCCGGAGCGCCGAGCGCGCGTCGTGGCCGCTCATCTCGACCTCGTACAGCACCTGGAGCGCAAGCGTCCGGGCCTGGTGGCGAATGATGCCAAGCTGCGCCTGCGCCGGGTCCTGTGCGGTGTTCGCGCGCCGCCGCTTCGTGCCCGCGGGCTTCGCGCCCGCCTTTTTTCCGGTGGGGTTGCCGCTCATCTCGCCGCCTCAGCCGGTCGCGCCGTCGACGGCATCTCGCGCCGGGGCGAGTGCGTCGGCGTGTTCCGCAAGAAATCCGGTGTGGAGTTCGGCGCGCCGGAACGCCCCCGATGCGACAACCCGGCGCAGGAACGGCGCGGAGCGCGGCACCCCGGAGATGACGGTCTCGGTGAGGGCCCGCTCCATGCGAGCGCAGGCCTCCTCCCGGTCGTTCCCCCATGCGATCACCTTGGCGAGCAGGGAGTCGTAGTACGGCGGCACCGCGTACCCGGCGTACATGTGCGAATCAACCCGGATGCCGGGGCCGCCCGGCGCGATCCACATATCGACCACGCCGACCCCGGGCCGGAACTCGTTGTCGCCGTCCTCGGCCGTGATGCGGGCCTCGATGGCATGGCCGACCGCGACGCAATCCTCCTGACGGATGGTCAGCTTTCGCCCCGCGGCGATCAGGATCTGCCAGGTCACCAGGTCGATCCCCGTGACGATCTCGGTCACCGGATGCTCGACCTGGATGCGGGTGTTCATCTCCATGAAGTAGAAGCGGCCGTCCGCGTCCAGCAGGAACTCGAGCGTTCCGGCGTTGACGTAGTTCGCCGCCTTCGCGCCGCGCACCGCCGCGTCGAGCAACGCGGCGCGGATCTCCGGGTCAAGGCCGGGCGCGGGCGCCTCCTCCAGCACCTTCTGGTGGCGCCGCTGCACCGAGCAGTCCCGCTCGCCGACGGCGATGACGGTGCCATAGGCGTCCGCGAGGACCTGGACCTCGATGTGGCGCGGGCGGGAGAGATAGCGCTCGAGGTAGACATCACCGTTGCCGAAGGCGGCCTGGGCCTCGGCCTGGGCAACCGGCATCTGGCGGACCAGTTCGGCGTCGCTCATCGCCACCCGCATGCCGCGGCCGCCGCCCCCGGCCACGGCCTTGACCAGCACGGGGAATCCGATCGCGGCGGCGGCCTTGCGGGCCTCTCCCAGCGTCTCCACCGGGCCATCGGTTCCCGGCACGAGGGGGACGCCCGCGGCCTGCATCAACTGGCGGGCGCGGGCCTTGTCGCCCATCTGCTCGATCGTTTCCGGTCGTGGCCCGATGAAGGTGACGCCAACCTGCTCGCAGATGTCCGCGAGGTAGGCGTTCTCCGCGAGGAACCCGTACCCGGGATGGAGCGCATCGCACCCGGTCAGCAACGCCGCGCTGATCACGGCCGGGATGTTGTTGTAGCTTCGGGCGGCCGGCGCCGCGCCAATGCACACCGCCTCGTCGGCAAGGCGCACCGGCAGCGAGTCGCGGTCGGCGGCGCTGTAGGCGACGACGGCGCGAACGCCGAGATCGTGGCAGGCGCGCAGCACCCGCAGGGCGATCTCGCCCCGGTTGGCAATCAGCACTTTCCGGAACAGCGGCGTATCGTCGGTCATGGCGTCCTGGCGACTGGCTACCGCGCACGGGCGGACCCGGTTCCCGGGCGAACCGGCCCGGATAGGATAGACGACCCGCGCCGGTTCGCGGCGGGCGCGCGGATGAGCGGGCGGACCTCCGGGCGCCGGGTCAGCCGGCAAGGGGTCGCGCGGCGGCCGGGGAAGTCCCTACGGCGCATGGAACTGGTGGCGGAAGGCAGGCACGTTTGGGGCGAAGTGGCCTATAGTGTCCCCATGCGAGACTGAACCGCGCCCGGACGCGACCATGCCGCGCCGGGTGATCCCGGACGCGGAGCCGCACGAGGCCGCCGGGTGGGGGATGTACGCGCCGTCCCGGGCCTGTCGCCCGCCCGGCGCCGAGGTTCTGCCTGATGATCGAGTCCCGGCCCGCGCCGGCCGACGCCCGCACCCGACCAGAGACGGCTCCGGACGGCCCGCGCCACGCGGACCCGCTCTGCACCCGGATCGATCTCCACCTCCACTCCCGCGCCTCCGGCGCCGCCACCAACTGGTGGGTCAAGAGTCTCGGCCTTGGTGGCGAGACGCGCGAGTCCTACACCAGTCCCGCCGACGCCTACGCGATGGTCAAGGCCGCCGGCATGGACTTCGCGGTGCTCACCGACCACGAGACGATCGAGGGCGCGCTCGAACTCGCGCACCTTCCCGACTTCCTCATCGGCGAGGAGATCAACGCGGTCTACCCCGAGGACGGCACGACCGTCGATGTCCTCGTCTACGGCGTGACCCCGGATCATCACCGCGAATTGCAGGCCCGGCGGCAGGATGTGCACCACCTGGCCTGCTACCTCCGCGAGGCGGGGCTCGTGCACGTGCTGGCGCATCCGGTCTTCGAGCCGGGCGCTTCGCTGGACCGGAACGCGATCGAGCGGCGGATGGCGATGTTCCCGCTGTGGGAGTTCGCCAACGGCTCCCGGCCCGCCGAACAGAACCGGCTCACCGCCGAACTCGCCGCCGAGGTCGACGCCGTGTCCCTGCGGCAGATCGCCTCGCGCCAGGGTCTCCCCGCGCCCTCGCACCGGCGGATCTCCGGAGCGGGCGGGTCCGACGATCACGGCGGCATCTACGGGGGGGCGACCTGGACCGCCATGCCCCGCGTCTCGACCATCCCGGACCTGCTCGAAGCGATGCGGGCCGGCGAGATCTGGCCCGGCGGGGAAGACGGCTCGGTCGCGAAAATGGCCAGCACCGGCTTCAAGATCGCCGGCCTCGCCTCGGTCGAGCACGGCAGCCGGTCCCCGGAAGCCAGCGGGCCTGCCGCGCGGATCATCGAATCGCTCCCGCTGCTCTCCGTCTTCTCAGGGCAGCAGGTGCGCCGCGCGATTCACGGACGGTACGAGTCCTGGGTGAACGAAGTCCTCGGCCAGGACGGCCAGGGCCTGCCGATGATCGGGGCCCTTGCCCGCATCGGCAGCCTGGTCGAGGCCCATCTGCTGCTGGCGCCCTATCTCGGCGTCCACGGCTACTTCGGGCGGGAACGGCAGAAGACGCAGTCCCTGCGGGAGACGCTTGCCGTGCCCTCGCGGGAGCCGCTCCGGGCCGGGCTGTTCGTCGATGACCTGGGCGAGGTGCACGGCGTCTCGACCTTCTACCGCC
>JBJTKE010000352.1:0-5753 GCA_046096285.1 Chloroflexota bacterium | reverse complement strand
CGCCCGATGGTGCTCGACGTCACCGCTTCCGGCGAGCACTTCCCGGCCGGCGCGGTCATGCACATCGAGATCTTCGGCGACTGGAGCCCGGAACTTGGCGTCTACCTCTTCCAGCAGTCGGACACCGCCACCGCGGGCGCGGACGGCTCGCTGCACTGGTATGGCATCGCGCCGATCCCCTGCAGCCTCGCCACGGCCGATGCCTGGGACTTCGAAATCCGGGCCTGGCAGGAGAACGGGCCGGACGTGATCGCCCCGGTCATCCTCGACTTCTGGGCCGGGTGGTGAACCGGCCCTCCCGGTGTGGCCCCGTTTTCCGCGCCGCAACACTCCTCGGGTACGATTGACGCGCCGGGCCGCCGGGCGGCCACTGGCGCAGGAGGGAACGCATCATGGACAGCGCCGTCTTCGACCGCATCGCCCGCCGTTTCGCCAGCCGACGCAGTGCGCTCCGCGCCGCCGCGCTCGCCGGGGCGGCTGGCGCGGCCGGACTGGCATCGGCCACCGGCGACGGGATCGCCGCGGCCCCATCGGCTGACCGCCGCCCCGCCTGCCGCAAGCCCGGCGCCAGTTGCAGCCGGACTCGCAAATGCTGCGAGAGCGCCCGATGTTCCGGCGGCGTCTGCAAGTGCCGCGCGGGCCTCACCGCCTGCGGCGGCCGCTGCGTCGATCTCGACAAGGACGCCCGGAACTGCGGCAAGTGCAACAACCGCTGCCCGCAGGCCCAGACCTGCAACGCTGGCGTGTGCTGCGAGCCGGGCCGCACCATCTGCGAGGGAACCTGCTGCGGCGCGGGCGAGACCTGCGTGCCCGCCTACGACATATTCAAGGCGCTGTGCTGCGCTCCGGACCTGGTCTACGTCCTGTGCCCCAACGAGCGGATCGTCTTCGACCAGCCCACCGAGTCGTCCTACTGCGACCTCCCGGCCGCCGACCTCGCCGGGCTCGAGCAGGCCTGCTGCCCGGCGAGCGCGGTCTGCCCGACCGACGGACTCTGCTGCATCGACCCCGGTACCCGCGAGCCGCTAGCCTGCAGCGAGGCGGGCACCTGCCTGCTGTTCGGCGTCTCGCCGGCGAGCTACACGCCGCCGGTCAAGGGCCGCAACTGAGACGCTGAGGCGCGGCGTCGTCCGGGGCCGGCCGGGCGCCCTCCGCCGGGCCGCCGCTCGTGGGGGCGGCGGCCCGGCTCCAGCGTTCGGCGGCCTCGGCGGCGACGTCCTCGACGCCGCGTTCGCGGCCCTGCGCGAGCGCATCCCGGAACCCGCGCTCTCCGGCCAGTTCCCGCGCCCGCGCCGCGATCCGGCGGCGTCCCTCCCGGTACACCGGGGCCAGCGGGATGCCGGTTCGCCGCCGCAACTGAAGGGCCGCCCCCAGGAGCCGCGCCGCGAGGTCGCCCGCCCCGTCCGCCGCCGCCGCCGCGGCCAGCGCCTCGACGACGAGGGCCTGCGTGCCGACATCGCCCGTCTCGCGCGCGAGCGCCAGGGCATCGGCCAGGAACCCCGCCGCCATCGCCGGGTGGGTCCACGCCGAGGCGGACCCCAGCGCCGCGAGGTCCACCGCGGCCGCGCCCCGGTCGCCCGTTTCCTCGTGCAGTTCGAGCGCGCGCCGCAGGAAGGTCATGGCCCGGTCGCGCTCGCCCCGGATGGCCGCCGCCTCCCCGAGGTTCGCCAGCGTGACCGCCGTCCGGGTCCGGTCGTCGATGGACTGCCACGCGGCCAGCCCCTGCTCCCAGAGCGCGGCGGCCCGGTCCACCTCGCCCTGCTCGAACAGCAACGTGCCGAGACTCGTCACCCCCGCGGCCACGCCGCCCGCGTCGCCGAGCCGCCGCAGGATCGCCAGCGATTCCTCCAACCTTCGCTCGGCCACCGCGGCATCGCCCGAAATCGCCGCCACGATGCCGAGGTTCATCAACGAGTAGGCGACCCCCTGCTCGTCGCCGGCGGCGCGGCTGACGGCCATCACCCGCTCGTGCAGCGCCGCCGCGCGGTCAAGTTCGCCCCGGGCCTGCGCGATCCGGCCGAGTCCCATCAGCGCCCGGGCCTGCTGCTCGGCGTCGCCGGCGGACGCGGCGAGCGCGAGCGCCCCGTCGTACCGCACCCCGGCCGCGGCATAGTCGCGCTGGAACTCGGCGAGGCTGGCGATGGCGTTCAGCAGGGCCGCCTGCGCGCCGTCCGCGATCTCCCCGGCCGCCGCGGCATCGGCGCGGGCGGCCAGCGGCTCCAGCGCCGCGCGACCCTCGCGACAGGCCCCGCGCACCCGCCAGAACCGCCCGAGCGGCGCGCCCATCCGCACGGCGGCCGCGAGGTCCCGCTCCTCCAGCCAGCCGAGAGCGGCCCGCAGGTTCGCCTGGTCGTCCGCCAGCCGCGCCATCCAGCGCCCCTCGTCGGCGGTGCTCCATGCCGCGCTGGCGCGCTCCGCGAGATCGAGGAACCAGCGGGCGTGGCGCTCGCGGACGGCATCCGCCCCGGGATCGCCGGCCAGCAGGCCGCCCGCATACTCCCGGATGGTCTCCAGCATGGTGATCCGGTCCTCGCCCGCCCCGGCGGCGAGCCGGACCAGGCTCTGCTCGGCGAGCGCGGCCAGCCCGTCCAACGGGTCCGCGCAGGGATCGCCGGGCGCCTCGCCGGGCGCGACGGCCTCCACCGCCTCCAGCGATGCGCCGCCGTAAAAGACCGCCAGCCTGCCGAAGAGCACCCGCTCCCCGGGCGGCAGCAGGTCGACGCTCCAGGCGATGGCATCCCGCAGGGTCCGCTGCCGGGCGGGCAGATCCCGGGCGCCGCCAGTAAGCAGCGGCAACCGCTCCTCCAGCCGCGCCAGCAGCGCCGCCGGGGCGAGCAGCCGGGAGCGCGCCGCCGCCAGTTCGATCGCCAGCGGCAGCCCGTCCAGCCGCGCGCAGATCGCGACGACATCCGCCGCGTTGCCGTCGTCGAGCGCGAAGCCGGGGCGCACCTCCCGGGCGCGCTGCTCGAAGAGCCGCACCGCGTCCAGGCCGGCGGCCGCGGCGGCGGTGACACGCCCCGATCCCGCGCCCCCGCCCGCGGCAGGCAGCGGCAGCGGCAGTGAATCGACCGGCCATTCCCGCTCCCCGGCCGCCCGCAGCGGGGAGCGGCTGGTGGGGAGGATGCGCGCTCCGGGAGCGGCGGCCAGCAGCGCCGCGACAGGACCAGCCGCGCCGGGAATCTGCTCCAGGTTGTCGAGCGCCAGCAGCGTCTCCCGGCCGGCCAGCCAGCCAGCCACCGCGGACAGCGCATCCTCGCCACCCGTCTCCGGCAGGCCGATGGCGGCCGCCACCGCGGGCAGGATGGCGGCGGCGTCGGTTGCCTCCGCCAGCGGCGTCCACCAGGCGCCGTCGGCAAACTCGCCGGCGACCCGCCGGACGGCCTCGCGGGCGAGCCGGGTCTTGCCGACCCCGCCCGGTCCGGTCAGCGTGAGCAGCCGGAATGGGCCGGCGCTCAGGGCCCCGGCGATGGCGGCGACATCGTCCTCCCGGCCGATGAAGGGCGTCGCGTCCGGTTGCAGGTTGTGGGCGTGGCGCTCGACCGTCTTGAGCGGCGGGAAGCGGCCGGGATCGCTGGCGGCGTCCAGTTGCCAGATGTGCTCCGGCTCGCGCAGGTCGCGCAGGCGATGCTCGCCGAGATCGGCGAGGGCCGCTCCCTCCGGCAGCGCGGCGGCGACGCGGCCGGCGACGGAGGCGGAGAGCAGAGTCTGGCCGCCGTGACCCGCGGCCAGCAGCCGCCCGAGCCGGTTCAGGTTCGGGCTGCGATAGTCGCCCGAGGGGTCGGGCGCGGCCGGGCAGCGGTGGAGCGCCATGCGGACCCGCAACGGCTCCGGGACGGGCCAGGCGGCGGCGGCGAGCGCGCGCTGGGCGGCGAACGCGGCCGCCACCGCCGCCGCGGGATCGGCGAAGGCCGCCTGGATGGCGTCGCCGATGATCTTGTAGATCACGCCGCCGCGGGACTGGCAGGCCGCGCGCAGGATGGCGTCGTGGATGGCGTAGGCGTCGGGCATCAGCGCCGGGTGGCGCTCCCACAGGCCGGTGCTTTCGGCGAGATCGGTGAAGAGGAACGTGACCTCGCCCGCGGGGGCGCCCGGACCGGGCGCGGCTACTCCGCCGGGCCGGCCGTGTACCACGCCAACTCCCCGGGATCGAGCAGGGTCACGGCATCGCCCCCGGTCTCGATCAGGCCGAGCGCCTCGAACCCCTTGAGGGCCCGGTTCAGGGTGGCCCGGGTGGTGCCGAGTTCGGCGGCAAGCTCGCCCTGGCTGCGCTCCAGCCGGACCGCCGCGCCCTTCCGCGGCGGATCGCCGCCTGCGCGGGCCAGCAGCCAGGCCGCCAGCCGCCCGGGCACGTCCAGCCCGATCGCCGCGACATGCCGCTCGTTGCCGGCCCGCACCATCCCGGCCAGCGATTTCAGCAGGCCGTCAACCAGCGCCGGTTCCTCACGCAGCAGCCCCCGGAAGGCCTTGCGCGGCAGCAACCGGACCGTGACCGCCCGCTGGGCCGTCACCGAGGCGTTGCGCGGTTCGCCATCGAGCAACGCCAGTTCGCCGAGGGCGGCCGGGGCCTCCATCACCTGCAGCACGACCTCCTGGCCGGCCCCGGTGAACCGGCTGACCCGCAGTTGCCCGGACTCCAGGATCAGCAGGGAGTCTCCTGGGTCGCCCTCGCTCCAGAGGACCTGCCCGGCGGGGTAGGTGCGCTGCCTGCTCTCGCCCAGCAGCCGCTGCAGCGAGGCATCCGGCAGATCCCGGAAGAGGGCTATGGCGCGCAGCAGATCGGCGGGCTCGCCGGCGACCGACGGCATCGTGCTTCCTTGCCGAACCTCGGGTTCCCGCCTGAGTGTAGCACCGGGGGTGTGTCGCGGCGCACCCTGCGCCGTTGCCGCGGGGAACAGCCGGGGACCGGGACCGGGCGTACCGTAGCGGCAGGGAACGGGAACCGGTCCCGGCCCCGCCACCCGCGAGCCCCCGGCAGGAAGGAGCCCCCCATGACCGCCAGCGAGACCACTTCCCGGACCATCGAGGCCCTCCAGACCACCGCCATCTCCCGCCGCAGCCTCGCCCGGTACATCCTTCCGGCGGCGGCCATCGCCGCGCCCGTCGCGGCGGCGCTGCTTCCCGGCGGCGGCGAGGCGCGGCAGCGCGGGCGCCGGGCGCGCAACCCGCGGCTCCAGGCTGGCGCCGCGAACACCAGCGGCATCTATCTCTCCGGCAGGGGCTTCGCGGCCGGCGAGCGGGTCGACCTCGAACTGCGGTTCGACTTCAACGCCTACTACGGGACCTACGGCGACATCGCCTCGAGCGTCGCCGTGGCCGACGAGCGGGGGGCGTTCCTGATCGAGTTCCCGACCCACTGCCCGTACGATCTCGACGTCACGGCCACCCAGCGCCGCGGCGTGATCGTGAACCAGTATTTCGTGAACTTCCCCTGCCTCGTCATCTCCTGATGCCGCCGGTTGCCGGCCCCGCCACCCGCCCCGACCGGCGCTTCCCGGGGGCGGGGCGCTGGCCGTGTTCGCGGGAATGAATCCGGGATGGAGCCTCCGGCGTATACCCGGTCAGAGCGCACCGGATCCCTCCCCAACCGGACGCTCCGAACTTCGGTTCCACAATCCCTTTCCCCTTCCCCCTTTCCTGCACGAGCCCGGCCCGACGGCCGGGTTCGTGGTTTCCCGGCATCTCCGGCCGAGGCCCCCGCTCCACAGCCGCCTGCGGCCGCCCGTGCACCGTCTGCCGGGCGCGCGCCTCCGCCC
>JBJTKE010000351.1:0-4765 GCA_046096285.1 Chloroflexota bacterium | reverse complement strand
AGTCCGACAAGTTCGACATCCTGCACAACGATTACAACGTCGTGCCGCAGTTGATCGCGATGGGAGCGCTCGAACCGCTCGACGGCTACCTTGACGCGGTAGAGATCCATCACGTTCTCGGGGACATCGGCCAGGAGATCGGCCTTGAAGTCCGCATCCGCGTCAAGGTAGCCGTCGAGCGGTTCGAGCGCTCCCATCGCGATCAACTGCGGCACGACGTTGTAATCGTTGTGCAGGATGTCGAACTTGTCGGACTTGGCGGACATCTCGATCACGGTCCGGGGGATGTAGTCGGCGATGGGTTCGGCAACCCACTCGATGGAAACATCCGGGTACTTCGCCTGGAACAGCTCGTAGACGGCCCGCTGCGGAAGCTCCCACCGCTGGCCAGCCGGCGCCCACGAGACGAGGTTGCCGGACGGCGTCTGGGCGGAGGCCAACCGGCCCTGGTGCAGGAGGTTACCCATGGCGGCGCCGCTCAGGCCCAAGGCTGCGCCCCGCTGGAGCACCTGCCTCCGGCTCGACCGTCCGCCAAGCACGTCGCGGACCAGTTCCTGTCGACGCATCATCGTTTCACGAGTCTCCACGGTAGACCTCCCGTCCAACACGACTTCGTGCCAAAAAGCCCGAACCTACGGGCTCGTTTCCCAACCGGGGACCTTCGGGGCCCCCAGAGAAACCGTGACGAGGCGGCAGGCCCAACAGGCTGCCGGTAGCCGTGGCATCCTTCCCGCGGCGACCCGCGAGGGAGCCGGACTGGCGATGGTCATGACACTATCATGTTCCCAATGCGAACGCAATAGGTGCTTTGCGTCCGCATAGAGAACCCCGGAGGAGCACTTCTCACATGGCGACGCGTGACGAACCCTCGTCGGTCCAATCGGTCGACAAGGCGCTTTCGATCATCGAGGTCCTGCTGCGGGATGCCCGGACAAAGCCGGCACGGGACATTGCCGACCAAACCGGCGTAAACCGGACCACCGCGCACCGGCTGCTCAACGCCCTGATCCAGCGCGGCTGGGCGGAGCGCGTACCGGGGTCGAGCGAGTACGGTCTCGGCTGGCGCTTCATGGCCCTGATGCGGATCGCACTGGACCAGCGGGATCTCTTCGCCGAGGTCAGGCCGATCCTTGAAACCCTGTCGGATACGTCGCGCGAGACGGTCCACCTCGGCGTAATGGACGGAATGGACATCCTCCATGTCGACAAGGTGGACAGCCCTGAGGCGATCGGGGTCTCCTCGAAGATCGGATCACGGGCGGTGCCCCATCTCACCGGTCTCGGCAAGGCGATCCTCGCTGCTTCGGACCGTGATTCGCTCGATCAGTACATCCGCTATGCGTTGACCCTGACCGGTGCGGAGGCCATGACCGACCCTGACCGCTTCCGGGAGGAGTTGCGCCAGATCGCGGCGGCGGGGTACAGCGTCGATGACGAAGAGGCTTCGCCCGGGGTGCGCTGCCTCGGAATGGCAATCCGCGGCGCCGACGGCGCCCCCCTCTTCGCGATCAGCGTCACCGGCCCCGCCGGAAGATTCACCCGGGATCGTCTTCAGGCGTTCGCGCCCACCATGCTGGACGTCGGCAGGCAACTTTCCGGACGCTTCGGATGGGAGGAACCGGAGTAGATGCCGTTCAGGCGAGAAATCCGCCGTCCACGACCATCAGATGACCGTTGACGAAGGACGCGCCATCCGAGCAGAGCCATGCGACGGCAGCGCCGACCTCCGAGGGCTGACCCCGTCGACCGGATGGGTTTTCCGCAACCATCGACACTCCGAGTCTCGCGGTCTCCTCGCCTATCCTGTCAAGCATCGGGGTCTCGATTGCGCCAGGACAGACGGCGTTGATCCGGATGTTGCTCCCTGCGTAGTGCCGGGCTGCGGCGCGGGTCAACCCGGCAACTCCGAACTTGCTGGCTACATAGGCAGGCAGGAGCGGCGGGAACCCGGTCATGCCGGAAATCGACGCCGTGTTGACGATCACCCCTCCCCCCTGCTCCTGCATGATCCGGAGTTCCTCCCTCATGCAGCGCCAGACGCCGTTGAGGTTCACGTCGATGACCCGCTGCCAGTCGTCCTCCGCATAGTCCGCGACGGACGCGATGCGGCCCTCGATCCCGCCATTGTTATGGGCGAAATCGAGCCGTCCATGGGTCTCTGCAACATGGCGGAAAAGCCCGGCCACGTCCTCCGCACTCGTGACGTCTGCAAGATGGAACGATGCCTGCCCACCGTTCCCGATGATGCGGCGTACGGTCTCCGCTCCTCCCGGTTCGTCGACATCCGAGACGACGACGTGCGCCCCAGCCGCCGCAAGCGCAATGGCCGATGCGCGACCGATGCCGCTGCCGCCTCCTGTCACGATGCCAGTGCGTCCTCGAAGATCCCGGCCCGACTCATGCATCGTCGCCTCCTTCGTGCAGCGAGGGTACGCCCGGAAACTGCTGTGCCGCACCGCGTCATGACCTGGCCGACCGGGTCCCCGATTCAGCTGCCCGGAATCATGTCGCGTTTGTGAGGTTCTGAGGTCTGCGTGGTGGCCAGCGTCTTGACCGGAGGAACCGACCCCGCTAGTCTGTTCTCAAGACGGACCTATCGTACTCGCATGTTCGCCATGAGAACAACGGTGGGCGATGGGTCGACACAGGCGCGCAACCTGGATTCGCGGCAGCCTGCCCGGTCAGGCAGGGAATGGGAGCGGGTTTCCTATGGTCAAGCAGTCGGAGCCGAAAACCGCGCAGGTGATGATCGACTTCACCCAGATGAAGTCCTTCGGGCGCGATCCCTTGATCATCGAGCGCGGCAAGGGCATCCGCCTCTGGGATGTCTTCGGCAAGGAATACATCGACGGACTTTCCGGGGTGTTCACCGCCAACCTCGGCCACGGCATCGACGCCCTCGTCGACGTCGCCGCCGAGCAGGGCCGCAAGATCAGCTTCTCGCCGCCCACGATGGCCACCAACCCCGCCGCGCTCTCGCTCGCCGAGCTCCTCGTCCGTATCACGCCCGAGCAGTATTCCACCGTCAAGTTTTACAGCGGCGGCTCCGAGGCCACCGAGAACGCGATGAAGCTCGCCCGCCAGTACCATCTGCAGCGTGGCAACGGGCGAAAGACCAAGATCATCAGCCGCTACCTGGCCTACCACGGCGGCACAGGCCACTCCCTGGCCGCCGGCGGCCACGCCGAATGGAAGTGGCGCTACGAGCCGCTGAGCACCGGCTTCATCCACGTCACCCCACCGGCCCGGCCCGGCTGCTCGGCCTGCCAGCGGCTCGGAGGCTGCACCCTCGCCTGCGCCGACGCCGTGGAGGAGGCCATCCTTCGCGAGGGTCCGCAGACCATTGCCGCCATCATCGCCGAGCCGGTCATGATGTCCGCAGGCGTCCATGTTCCGCCCCCAGGGTACTTCGCCCGCCTGCGGGAGCTGTGCGACCAGCACGACATCCTGCTCATCCACGACGAGATCATCACCGGCTTCGGCCGCACCGGGTCACTGTTCGCCTCGGAGTGGATCGGCGCCTGGCCGGACATCATCTGCTGCGGCAAGGGCATCACCGCCGGGTACGCGGCGCTCTCGGCCACGATCCTTGCCGACAAGGTGGCTGAGCCCTTCTGGGGCGAGCATGAGGAGAACATCCAGTATTGGGGCGGCCACACCTACGGCGGCAACCCGGTCGCTTGCGCTGTGGGCAAGGCCGCGGTCGAGATGCTGATCGACCAGGACATCATCGGCAACGCGGAGCGGGTCGGGGCCTACTTCAACGCCGGTCTCGAGGACCTCGCCGAGCGACTGCCCGGCGCAAAGGGGGTACGGGGGATCGGCATGCTCTACGCGTTCGTGCTCGAGGACCACGTCGGCCGGGCGGTGCATCTTGCCGCGCGCAAGCGCGGGCTGTTGTTCCGGCCCGGACCCGATTTCGTCGTCCTCGCGCCGCCCCTTACGATCACCGAAGCCGAGGCCGACGAGATCATCGCGAGTCTGGGGGAGGCTGTTGCCGAAGCCGCCGGGTAGGCCGTTTCCTGTGCCTGTATGATGCCTGCTCCGTCCGCTTGGGCGGCATCCGCAGCACGCGGCGGCCCGGGCCGCCTCTGGCGGTGCATTCGCGTCCAAGGCTCAAGGAGAAACGACGCCATGATCCACCGGCCAATTACCCGCCGCGCCGCGCTGCACCTCGGTGCGGCGGCCTCCCTGGGCCTCGCCGTGCCGAACTACCGCTTCGCCCTGGCGGAGAACGCGAAACTGACCTTCTGGAACCCCGGCATCTTCCCGACCGAGGATCCCAACGACAAGACGAAGAAACTCGACGACTTCTACATCTTCCAGGCCGCGAAGCGCTTTGGCGACGCGAACGGGTGCGAGGTCGTCATCGAGAACGCCCCCAACGATCCCGGCATGTTCGGCAAGTACCGCACCGCCAGCATGGCCAAGAACGGCCCGGACGTGATGGTGATGTGGTCCGGCTCCTACATGCTCTCGGTCAAGGAGTTCCTCGAACCGCTCGGCGAGGCCTTCAGCCCCGAGGAGCGCGCCCGCATCACCGGCTGGGAGGCGGTCACCCCCGAGTTCACCGCCGACTCGAAGGACATCTACGGCTGCCCCGCCGCCTCCGACGGAACCACCTGCATCTTCTACAACAAGGAACTCTTTTCGAAGGCGGGCGTGGACACCGAGGATGGCTGGCCGAAGAACGCTACCGAGTTCTACGCCACGCTCGACGCCATCAAGGCCACCGGCGTCACGCCGATGACCCTCGACAACGTGG
>JBJTKE010000350.1:0-7179 GCA_046096285.1 Chloroflexota bacterium | reverse complement strand
GGATCGGCGAGTGGCTGCGCCCCGGCGATCTGCTGGTCGCCAACGACAGCCGGGTCATCCCCGCGCGGCTGCACGCCCGGCGGGAGGCAACCGGCGGCCGGGCCGAGATCCTGCTGCTGCACACGGGCGATGACGGCGCGGGGACGGCGCTCGCCAGGCCGTCGCGCAGGCTCCGCGGCGTGCTGGAACGAACGGGAACCGGACCTGACGATCATGAGCCGGGACGCCGAGCGGTCGTCGAGCGGATGCTGGGCGATCAGGCCGGGAGGGAGATCGTAATCGAACTGGTCGACGAGCCAGTCGCCGCCAGCGCCCGCGTCGGCATCGACGCGGACGGGATCAGACGTCATCGAAGAGGCTGGGCTGCGCGGGCTGCGCCGGGTCGATCGCCGGAGGGCGCAACCCGAGGTGAAGGTAAGCGCCCCGGGTGGCGACACGGCCCCGCGGCGTGCGCTGCAGGAACCCAAGCTGGATCAGGAACGGTTCGTAGACGTCCATGATCGTATCGGTTTCCTCGCTGATGGCGGCGGCCAGCGTGTCGATGCCGACGGGGCCGCCGTCGAACTTCTCGATGATGGCCCGCAGGATGCGGCGATCGACATCGTCGAGGCCGAGCGGGTCGATGTCCAGCATGGCCAGCGCCTCGGCGGCGACATCGGGCGTCACCACGCCCTCGCCCCGGACGAACGCATAGTCGCGGACGCGCTTGAGCACGCGGTTGGCGACCCGGGGCGTTCCCCGGGACCGTTCGGCCACCGCGAGCGCGCCTTCGGGAGACATGTCGACGCCAAGCACGGTGGAGGAGCGGGCGACGATTTCCTCCATCGCCTCGATCGAGTAGAAGTCGAGCCGCAGCACCGAGCCGAACCGGTCGCGCAGGGGGCCGGTCAGCAAGGCGAGCCGGGTGGTTGCGCCGACGAGGGTGAACTTCGGGAGGTTGATCCGCATGGTCCGCGCGGCCGGTCCCTTGCCGAGCACGATGTCGACGGCGAAGTCCTCCATCGCCGAGTAGAGCACCTCCTCGACCACCCGGTTGAGCCGGTGGATTTCGTCGATGAACAGGACGTCCCCGGCCTTGAGGTTGGTGAGGATGGAGACGAGGTCGCCCGGCCGCTCGATGGCGGGACCGCTCGTGATGCGGAGGTTGACGCCCATTTCGGCGGCGATGATCGTTGAGAGCGTCGTCTTGCCGAGGCCCGGCGGCCCGTAGAGGAGGACATGGTCGAGCGGCTCACCCCGTCCCTTGGCCGCCTGGATGTAGATCTCGAGGCTGCGCTTGACGCGGTCCTGACCGATGTATTCGGCAAGGCGGCGCGGCCGCAGGCTCCGCTCGACGCCGGTCTCCTCGGGCCGGGCGACGGGACTCACGGTGCGCGTGGAGGCAGGGCCGTCAGGCTGGCCGCTTCGGTCGCTCATGCCCGGAGTATACCTGCTTCAGCGAACACCTGTTCGATTTCAGACCTCGACCAGCATGTTGGGAATGCCGTCCTCGACGGGGTAGCGCCGTCCGCACCGGGTGCAGATCAGGTCGGTCCCCTCCACCCGGAGGTCGGAGTGAGCGATGGGGCAGACGAGCAACCGCAGCAGTTCCTCGCTGACCGGCCGGTCGCCGCCAGGGTTCTCCCGATCGTTCACGGTGTCGCTTCCTCTCCGGCCGCCGGGGTGGCGGCCTCCCGCTGGCCCTGCAACCGGGCCAGTTCCTGCCGCGCCAGATCGGCGGACACCGACGACGGCTCCGCGGCGATCGCGCCCTCGAAGGATGCCACGGCTTCGTCAAGCCGGACCGGATTCCAGCGGGCGTACAGTTCGCCGAGGAAGTAGAGCGCCTCGGCGTCGTTCGGGTTGGCTTCGAGCGCCTTGCGGTATTGCAGTTCGGCGTCGGCGAGCGCGCCGGTCTGGGCGAGGGCCAGCGCAAAGTCGAGCCGGTACCCGGCATTGCCGGGTTCGAGTTCGACCGCCCGGGCATAGTAGTCGATCGCCTCGCCGTAGAGACCGCGAGCCGAGAGCAGGTTGCCGAGCGAGACGGCGGACCGGGCATCGGCGGGGTTGGCTTCGAGGTTCGCCCGGAGCAGGTCTTCGAACTCGTTCCCGGGGGCGGGCGTGGGTTGCCCGGCGCCTTCGGGGGCCGTTCCCTGCTGGTCGAGGAGGATGGTGCCGACGGTGGAGGCGATGAGGGCGCAGGCCACGAGGACGCCGATCAGGGTGGCGAGCCGCAAGGCGCGCGGAGCATCAGCCGCGGGTTTCGGCGCGGGAGGCTGCGGGGGACCGGTGCGTCGCCGGGTCATGCGGGGGCGCTCCCGTCAGTCACGGTCGTCGGCGGTGGTCCGGCGGCCGTCCCGGCCGACCGGGATCGACGGCACGGCGTTGGGCCGGATCTGGAAGTTGAACTTCGTGCGGAACGCCTCGTAGAAGTTGGTGTTGCCGAACGTGATGAGCCGGAACCGGTGGTCGCCGAGGCGTACCTGGACCACGTCGCCGACGAGCAGGGGCGCAGTTTCGCGGCCGTCGAGAATGAGCGTGGCGTCCCGGTCGTTGGCGAGCAGCAGTTCGATGAGGTCGGCCTCGGCGACCACGAGCGGGGTGCGAATCGGGGAATGGCAGGAAATGGGGACGATGGCGAATCCCTGCACCCCGGCATTGAGGATGGGACCGCCCGCCGCCATGCAGTAGGCAGTGGTGCCGTGCGGGGTTGAGACGATCATCCCGTCTCCGGGGTAGGTGTTGACGTAGTACCCGCCGACATAGAGTTCGATGTCGATCATGCGGGCGCCGCCGCGAACGACCACGTCGTTGATCGCCCAGCCCTGGTCGGTGACCTCGCCGGCACGGACCAGCGACGCGGCGAGCGTGGCCCCCTCCTCGATCTCGTACCGGCCGGCGAACAGCGCCTCGAGCGCCCACTCCCAATCGCGCTGCTCGACCAGCGCGAGGAAGCCGACGTTGCCGAAGTTGATGCCGAGCAGCGGCACATCGGGATAGGCGTTGGCGGCTCGCATCATCAGGCCATCGCCGCCGAGGACCACGATGGCGTCGACCTCGGCCACGCCGGGTTTGCCGATCTGCTCCTCCGGAACGACGCCGTAGCCGTGGTCGCGCACCCAACCGGTGACCACCGCGCCGAGTTCCCCCGCCTCCGGCTTGGAATGGGCGGCGACCAGCCCGATGGTCCGCACCGGCGGGTGATCGGTGGTGACGCCCGCACGCTGGGCGGCCGCCGACGCCGCGCTCTCGTGATTGCCGCGCGTTGCCGTCACACCTGCTGCCCCCCGGCCGCCCACGGCGGCGTCAGGTACGTCTCGGCGGCGCGATCGCCGCGATACCGGTAGAGCTCGGCCGGCCGGTGACTGCCGTCGCGGCGTCGCTGGCCAGTGGCCTCGATGGGCGCGGCCGCCGCGACCCGGCGCCGGAAGTTGCGCTTGTCGACGGGGTGTCCGAGGATCGCCTCGTACACGTCCTGGAGTTCGCGGAGGGTAAAGACCGGGGGCAGCAGCCGAAACGCGATGGTTGAGTACCCGATCTTGGCGCGCAGGCGGACAAGGGCATAGTCGAGCACCATCCGGTCGGCGGCTGAGAGGTCCGGGGAATCGCCCGCCGGGCGCCATTCGCAGCCTGGAGCGTCGAGCGCTGGCTCGTCGGATGCGACCAGCGCGAGGTAGGCGACGACCACCGTCCAGCGCCGTTCCGACTCCGCGCCGAGGGTGCAGAGTTGCTCGATGTACTGATCGATGCAGCCGGTCTGCTCGCGCAGGACGCGCCGGGCCTCGGCGTCGATCCCGTGAGCGGGGCGAGGCACCCCCCGGGGCAGCCGGAGCGCGCCGCCGTCGCGAACGAGCGCTACCCGGAGCTGGCCGCCCGGCGCGGAGAACAGCACCACGCGGAGGTCCACGTCTTGCCGTCCAGCCGCCCGATCGGTCACGGCGTTCGCTCCTGTGGCTGCTGGCGTGGGTGGCGAGTCTGGCGCGTCCAGGAGGGCCGTGCCGAGGCTCGCATCCGCCGCTTCCCGCGAGATCATGTCGGCCACCCTCCCGCGTGCTGCGACCGCCCCGGAGTGTACGGGAGCGCACCCCGGGCGGCAACGGATGGGCCGGGCCGTCGCTGCCCCGCCGTCCGGGAAACCGAGACGAGCAACCCGGCGATGATCCAGTTGGCGACGCTCGAACTGCCGCCGAAGGAGACGAAGGGCAGCGTCAGGCCGGTGAGCGGGATGAGCCGGATCACGCCGCCCGCGATCAGCAACCCCTGCAGGGCGATGCCGGAGGCGAGCCCGACCGCAAGCAGGCGCTCGAACCCGTCCGGGGCGGCAAGGCCGATGGCCAATCCGCGCCAGGCGAACAGCAGCAGGAGCAGCAGGATCGCGACCGTGCCGACAAGGCCGAGTTCCTCCCCGATTGCGGAAAGCACGAAGTCGGTATGGACGTCGGGAATGGCGCCGGGCATGCCATTGCCGAGACCCGTGCCAAAGACCCCGCCCGCGGAGAGCGCATAGTCCGACTGCGCCTGTTGGTACCCGGAGGCAAGCGGGTCGCGCCAGGGATCGGCCCAGTTCTGAACGCGGACGCCGAGCCGTGGCGCGGATTGGGCGGCGAGCGCCGCAAGCCCGGCGAATCCCGCAAGCCCGACCCAGACGTAGACCGCGGCGCCGGTTGCGGCGTAGACCATGCCGAGGGCGATGCCGAACAACAGCAGCGAGGTGCCGAGATCGTTCTGTAGCACGAGCGCGGCCACGGAAAGCGCTCCGATGCCGGCGATCGGCGCCAGATAGGGCACGGGGGGCGCCCGGAAGCGGCCGGCGAACGGATCGGGGGCGATAAGGTCCCGGCGCTCGTCCAGATAGCCCGCCAGCCAGGCGACGAGCGTGATCCGCAGCAACTCGGACGGCTGGATCTGGACCGGCCCGATCCGCAGCCAGAGCCGCGCCCCGCGGATCTCCTGGCCGAACAGGATCGTCAGCGCGAGCAGCAGCAGGGTCAGCGCGAGCCAGGTGTACTTGTATCGGCGCAGCGTCACCGGGCGCACGAACAGCGCGACGGCGACGCAGGCGAGCACGCCGGCCCCGGTGGCGGCGAGGTGGCGCGCCAGCAGGTCGAAGGGAACGTCGGGGTTGTCGAGGAGCGGCGCTTCGAGGCGGGCGATGGTCACGGCGCCGAGGGCGGCAAGGGTGGCCGCGATGGGGATCACGAGCCGGTCGCCGGCGGGCCGGGAGACGGCCACCACGCCCGCGGCGACGACGATCGCGGCCGCGAACACCGTCCACCACCACCTGGAGACGAGCAGGCCATCGCGCGACGCCGCGATCAGGGCCGAGCCGCAGGCCACGATCACGACGGCCGGTGCGGTGAGCCGGAGGGAATCGGCAAGCGCGGCAGCGCGGCTCACAGGCGTTCGCGGAGCGCCCGCGCACCGATGACGCCCAGCGACCGGCGCCGCTCCTCCGGGATGACGGCGGGGTTGGTCATGATCGCCCCGTCGTTGGCGCGGGAACAGGCGCAGTCCCGGCCGGGCAGGCCCTGCGCGGCGTGCGCGGCGATGATCCCGGCCGCGGCGGCGGAATTGGCGCGCAGATTGCCGAGGACGATCTCGACGGAGACGTCCTCCTCCCCTTCGTGCCAGACATCGAAATCCGTGACGAGCGCGAGGGTGGCGTAGCACAGCTCGGCCTCGCGGGCGAGCCGGGCTTCGGGCATCGCGGTCATGCCGATGACGTCCGCCCCCCAGGAGCGATAGAGATGCGATTCAGCCCGGGTTGAAAACTGCGGCCCCTCGATGCAGATGTACGTGCCGCCCATGTGGATCGGGTCGCCGCTGGCGGCGCCTGCCCGTCCGACCGCCGTCCGGAGGAGCGGGCAGTATGGATCGGCCATGCCGACGTGGCCGACGATGCCGTCGGTGAAGAAGCTGCGACCCTCGCGGATGGTGCGGTCGATGATCTGGTCCGGCGCGACGCGGGTGCGGGGCGGGAGGGATTCGCGCAGGCTGCCGACCGCGCTCACGCTGAGCACGTGCGTGGCGCCGAGCGCCTTCAGGGCGTAGATGTTGGCGCGGTACGGCAGATCCGATGGCGAGTAGCGGTGGCCCGGGCCGTGCCGGGGGATGAACGCGACCGGCGTGCCGGCGATGCGCCCGGTCAGCACCGGAGCGCTCGGCGCGCCGAATGGAGTCTCGACCTCCTGCTGGCGCGCGTCGTCGAGACCGTCGATCTGGTAGACCCCACTGCCGCCGATGACCCCGAGCATGACGCACCTCCTTCGTGCCCGGCAGTATGGCCCGAATTGCCCCGGGATCGGGCCGATGGTATAGTTCGCGGGTCCATTTTGACGTGGGCAAATTTTCATGTCTTGTTGAAGGCTATCCAGGGAGAAACCGCCAGCATGGCGTTGCAGACCGCCCAAAAGGAAGAGATCATCGCCGGGTTTCGCGCCCACGAGTTCGACACCGGGTCGCCGGAGGTCCAGATCGCGCTCCTGACCGAGCGGATCAACGGGCTGACCGACCACCTGCGGAGCCACAAGCACGACCACCACTCGCGGCGCGGGTTGCTGAAAATCGTTGGGCGCCTCCGCAGGATGCTGGCCTACCTGAGCGCCAACGATTTCGAGCGCTACCGCGCGACCATCGCGCGCCTCGGGCTGCGCAAGTAGCCTCGCCGAGGCGCCGGCGCACGCGACCGGCTCTGCTCGACGCGCGTTGCCCCCGGCCGGGCGCGAACATTCGCTCGCCGTTTTTCGGCCCGGGGTGCACCACCCCGGGCCGCGCCAGTTTCTTCGCCGCGCGGCGATGACGAAAGGAGGGCGCTGAACCAGTTTGGCGGCCAGTGCGCCAGGCGGGGTATTGGAGGGCGGCGGGGACGCGTCGCCGCCGCCCTCCAGTTCCCTGTCTCCGGCGGCGGCCAGGCCCGGGCGGGGCGCCCGGGTTGATCAGCCGCGGTCCGGCCGGGCCGGCCGCGAGGAGGCAAACCGCCACATGGAAGGCTCCTACCGAGACAACATCATCCGGGTCGAACTCGACCTTGCGGGCCGGACGCTGACGCTGGAAACGGGGCGCATCGCCGGACTGGCGATGGGCGCGGTGACCGTGCAGTACGGCGACTCCACCGTGCTCTCCACGGTGGTCGGCGAGCGCGAGCCCCGCGAGGACGTCGGCTTCTTCCCGCTCACCGTGGATTACGAGGAGCGGATGTAC
>JBJTKE010000349.1:0-2931 GCA_046096285.1 Chloroflexota bacterium | reverse complement strand
CTCCCGGACCATGCCGGAAAGCTGGGCCGCCATCTCGTCGGGCTGGAGCGGGAAGACGGCGCGACCGTTGACGGTGTGCGGGATGCCTGCGTTGGGGATGATCGAGACCGGCCGGGTGCTGAACTCGCCGAGGTAGCGGGCGGGTTCGCGCATGTGCTCGGGACCGGTGGAGCAGTTGAGGCCGATGACGTCCACCGGCAGGGCCTCGAGGATGGCCAGCACGGCGGCGATGTCGGTGCCGAGCAGCATGCGGCCGCTGGTGTCGAGGGTGACCTGGGCCTGGATGGGGATGGCCGCGCCGGTCTCCCGCCGCACCTGGAGGATGGCATGGACGGCGGCCTTGAGTTCGAGGATGTCCTGGGTGGTCTCGATGATGAAGACGTCGACCCCGCCGTCGGAAAGGCCGCGCACCTGGTCGAGGAAGAGATCGACGACCTCGGTGAAGCGGGCGTTGCCGAGCATGGGATCCTCGGAGGCGGGAAGCAGGCCAGTGGGCCCGATGGACCCGGCGACGTAGCGCGGCGCGGATGGGGTGGTGAAGGCGGCGGCGACGCGGCGGGCGAGTTCGGCGGCGGCGCGGTTCTGCTCGTAGGTGCGGTCGCCAAGGCCGTACTCGTCGAGTTTGAGACGGCTGCCGCCGAAGGTGTCGGTCTCGAGCACGTCGACGCCGACCTCGAGGAACGAGGCGTGGATGTTCTCGACGATCGCCGGGTTGTGAAAGACGAGGTACTCGTTGCACCCCTCGATGCCGCCGTACCCCGCGGCGTCGAGGTTGAGGTCGAGAATGGAGGCGCCCATCGCGCCGTCGTAAATGACAACGCGCTCGCGGACGAGGTCCATGAACGAGGGACGGACGTGGGCCATGCGGCGGATCCCCCAGCAACCGGCTGCGGCCGCGCAGGCGGGCGCGGGCCATCAGGGGGAGGATACGATGCATCGCTGCCGCGCCGCCGGTCCTGATACGGCCGCCGGGGCCGATGGCGCACGTACGCAGGGCGTATAGTGATGTCCCGCACCACTGCCGCGCCGGTTGTTTTCCGGCGCCGGGTTAGACCGGGAGAGGGCCGATGATGTTTCGACGACTGCTGACGATGGTGGCGCTGACGCTGGCGTTGTCGGCCGGCGCGGCAGCGCAGGCGGGCGCCCAGTCCGTCGAGGCGGCGACCGCCGCCGACATCGACGCCTACTGGGCCGGGCAATTCGCCGGCCGGGGGCTGTCGTACTCCTCGCCGGGATTCATGGCGATCTACGGCGAGACCTCGACGAGTTGCGGACCGATCACCCCGGAAATCCTGGGACCGGCGGCGTACTGCCCGATGGACAACGTGATCTATGTCGCGCCAGCCTGGGAGGAGGTCTACCAGGGGGCGGAGTGGATCACGATCCTGGCGCACGAATGGGGTCACCACGTGCAGGTGCTGATGGGCCTCGGCGGCTTCCCGACCGATGAAGGCGAATTGCAGGCCGATTGCCTCGCGGGCGCCTACGTCGCCGACGCGGAGGCGCGAGGCGCCATTGCCCCGGGAACGTTCACCCGGGGGATGGGAACGTCGATCCGCTCCGGCCAGCCGCCGTGGGTGCCGGATGAGGCAGGCGTGCACGGCACGGGCTCCGAACGCGGCGGTTCCTACATGTCGGGCTACATGAGCGGGGCGGACGCCTGCGGCATCTGGTAGCGACACGCTGAAAGCCATGCAAACGACGTCGCCGGACACCCCGGCGGCGTCGTTTGCGCTTCAATGTGAAGCCCGGCGGCCCCCCGGCAAGGGCGCGCCCGGTCGCGTCAGGCGAAGCATACCCCGGACGCGTGGACAGGGAGGAGGCGCGACGACATGAGAAGGACGCTCGCAATCATCGCCGCGTGCATCGCGCTGCTGGGTCCGGCGACGCCAGCGGCGACGGCCGCCGAGGCCGATCCGATGGAGATCGCCGGGCAGGTGAACTACTACTGGGCAAAGACCTTCGACGAAAACGGGAAGATGTACTGGGGACCGACGATCATCGGGGTATTCGGTGACAGGCTGACCGGTTGCGGATTCATCGATCCCTTCAATTTCGGGCCGGCGGCCTACTGTCCCGCCGACGCCAAGATCTACCTCTCCGGGCTGTTGTTCGGGGTTGAAGACGACGCCCTGTGGTACGTGGCGCTGGCGCACGAGTGGGGGCACCACATCGAGACGCTGCTTGGATACCCGCCGGAACCGTCGAAGGAGAGCGAGCAACGCACCGACTGCATGGCGGGCGCGTTCCTCGGGGACGCGGTGGCCGAAGGGTATGCCTCGCGGGGCACGTTCAACGGCATGCTGTACGTGATGCTGCTCATCGGCGACCCGCCGGGGCTGCCGGCAGAACTCGAGTCTCACGGCACGGCGTCGGAGCGAGCGGCGGCATTCAACACGGGGTACAGCGACGGGATCGCCGGCTGCAACGTCGGGTTGTCCTGATCCGTAACAACGGGCGCGGCCCGGGCGAGCATCGCCCGGGCCGCGTTTGCTGCGCGGAGGCCGCTACTTGCGGATGGCCTTGACGA
Organism: Chloroflexota bacterium; assembly: GCA_046096285.1. Classification (GTDB taxonomy): domain Bacteria; phylum Chloroflexota; class Chloroflexia; order Thermomicrobiales; family UBA6265; genus CADCWF01. The sequence continues at coordinate 401 of JBJTKE010000349.1, read as the reverse complement.
CGGCGAGCAGCAGCAGTGCGCCGACGACCGCGAGCACGAAGCCGCCGATGCTCCAGCCGATCACCGAGGTGGACCTGGTGATCAGGGACCAAACGAAACCGCCGATGAATGCGCCGAAGACGCCGATGATGATGTTGGTGATGCAGCCGGTTTGATCCTTGGTGCCGGCGAGGGTGCCGGCCACCCAGCCAGCCAATGCGCCGAAAACGACCCACGAGATGATGCCGCCGAAATTGGTGACCACATCGGGCATGATGCTGTCCTTTCCTGACGATCGCTGCGCCACCGCGCACCGGCCGGGAGTGTAGCCGAGCGTGCGGCGTGGCGGCCCGGGTTCTGCAGCGCCCATTCCAGCGCCAGGCACGCCCCCTGCGAGAACCCCAGCACCGCGATTCGCTCGC
>JBJTKE010000348.1:0-3596 GCA_046096285.1 Chloroflexota bacterium | reverse complement strand
ATCCGGAGGTTCCGGCGGCTCCGGTGGCGGCGACAACCGGGGCGGTTCCGGCGGCGGCGCGACCGGCATCCCCGCGCGGGAGAGGCCGGGCGCCTCGACGCCCGCCGGGGGCGCCGGCGGGAGGAGCGTGGTGGTCGCGGAGCGCGCTCCGTCCTCTGGCGGCGGTGTGCCCACCAACGGTGGAGCCCGCGTGCCAGCCGCGCCGGGTCACCCGGTTCCGAGGTGTCGGCGCTGCCGGCGACGGGCGCCGGAACCGCGGGCTACCTGATGTGGCTTGCGGCCGCGATGCTGGCGGGGGTCGCGGCGGCCGCGGCTGCCGGATCGCGGCGGCGGCTGGGACGGCGGGGCTAGACCCGAAGCCAGTTGCCGGCGGCGTGCGCCGGGCGAGCGGACGGGATGCCTCCGGGCATCCCGTCCGTCGCGCGTTCCGGCGGAACCGGGAATGCGGCGGGAAACAGGGTCGGGCAACTGGTATCCTCGCGCCATGCGGGCCGCGGCCCGGGGAACAGCAACGGCGAGGCAAGGAGCGATCGAGCATGACCGGGCGATGGATGACCGCGGCCGCCGCAACGGCCGCCCTGGCGGCCGCGATGATCGCGGGCGGCGGCGCCTCGGCGCAGACGACCCCGATCATCGTGCCGACGGTGGCCGACATCACCGCCGAGGCCGCGGCGGCGGCAAATGCGCCGGTGGCCGCGCCGGGCGGCGCCGCGATCCAGGGAGGCGTGGCCGTGACCGACCACATCGCGGCCGGGAATGGCAACGCGGCCCTTCCGGCCGGCAGCATCATGCCGCCGCTGGTCTCGACCGGCATCGTGGCCGACGCGCGGTAGCGCCGTCGCGGCGCGAGGCCGCCCGGCGCGGGCGCCGGCGATCTTGCCGTCCTGGCTCACCTCCGGGCAGGGTTGAATCACCTGTCCGGCCAGGCCATGTGTCCCCCTCCCCAACCCCTCTTCCGCTGCGGCGGGAGAGGGGCTTTTCGTGGAGTTGGGGGTGCGATGCGGTGGCTCCGTGCATCGCAGGCGAGCGATCCCCGGGGGTGGACATGGTGGGTTGGGAAGCAGTCCGGGTGCGGCCCTGGACCGCTCTCCCTGTGCGGGGGAGCGGGGGTTCCTGTCGCGTTTGAAGCAGGGTTCGGCCATTCGGCGCATGGCTGGGGAGCGCTGCCGGGTCCGAACTGGCCGGTCTCGAAACTGTCCGGGTATGCGCTGCGCCCCGATGAAATGGTGTTGCCGAAAGCGCCACAAGGGTGGGCGCCGCATGGCAGGGTCGCCCGCAGCGGGGCGGCGAACCCGCGCTCCCGCCGGATCAGTCCGCAACCCTGCCGCGGTAGCCGTAGCCGTTGCCGTCGCCTCCGCCGTTCGGCTGGTGTGGAGCGGCGGCCCGCGGAGAGGAGACGCGGTCCGGCGTCAGCCCGGGGCAGCCGCGATGGATCGGGTGGTCGCGGGTGAAGATGGCGAAGCGGGCCTCGAGGGGCCGGCTTCGCGAGGGGAGAGGGGAGGCGGATGAGCCCCGGGCCGCGCGCCCGGCTGCTGGGGCCGGGCGCGGATCGGCGAGCGGCTCACCCGTAGCCGTGTCTACGTGACACGCCCGCCCGTGGATTCATTGCCTCCCGCCGGGATGGCGCGGCCGTTCGGGACCGCGGCCGGACGGTAGCCCGGATCGGTTTCCAGACCCGGCGGCGGGACCAGCGCGGAAGCGGGAGCGGGAGCGGGAGCGGGGCCCGGTTCCGGGCTTGCCGTGTCGCCGTCGATCAGGTCGACGTCGTACTCGCCCACGACGGCGGCGCCCTCGGCCTGCTCGCCGGCGATCTCGTCGAGGCCGGGTTCGCCGCGGGCCTCGGCTCGTCGCACCAGGGCGGCGAGCGCCGCGGTGATGACGGCGGCGGCGGCCCAGGGGGTCCACCCCGGGAAGACGAAGCGGTCGTGGACGAGCGGGTCCTCGATGATCATGCCGACGGCGGTGTGCAGCAGCACGAAGACGCCGACGTAGAGCAGGGCCGGGAAGCGGCCGAGCATCCGGGCGACCAGTTCGCTGCCGATCAGGAGAATCGGGATCGAGAGCAGCAGTCCGAAGATCAGCAGTTCGAGGTGGCCATCGGCGGCGCCGCCCACGGCGAGGATGTTGTCGAGGCTCATCACCACGTCGGCGAGCACGATGGTGCGGATGGCCTGTCCGAGCGAGTCGGCCTCGCTGACGGATTCCCCGTGGCTCGCGGGCCGGACCAGTTTCCAGGCGATGTAGAGCAGCAGCACGCCGCCGATGAAGCGGAGGTAGGGCACCTCCAGCAGCATGGCGGCCATGAGGGTGAACAGGATGCGGAGGCCGATCGCGCCGCCGCCGCCGAAGATCACCGCCCTGCGCCGGTTTTTCGGGGAAAGCCTGCGGGCCGCCATCCCGATGACCACGGCGTTGTCGCCGGAGAGCACGAGGTCGATGATGATGATGCTCAGGATGGCCCCGAAGGTTTCGAGCACGGTGAATCAGTCTCCACGAGACGGGCGGGGCGCACGCTGCTACGGCACGGGGAGCCTACCACGCCGGGGCGCCCGGCGGCGTCCCGGTGGACCGGCGCCGCGCCTGCCCGGCGCGGGTGGCCCGGTCAGAACGGCGCGGGGCCGTCGAATCGTTCGAGGGCGGCGATCCCGGCGAGGGGCTTGCGGCCGGCGGCGGGGCGCCGGGGCGCGCTGTCCGGCGCCGGGTAGCCGATGGAGATGGCGGTCCGCAGGGTGCGCTCCTCCGGTACGCCCAGCATCGACTTGGCGGCTTCCGAGTGGCCGGGTTCGACGAACCAGCCAATGCAGGACCCGAGACCGTGGGCGGCGGCGGCGAGCATGATCCGCTCGGAGAGGCGGCCGTCGTCGTAAGCCTCGTCGAGGTCCTCGTCGCCATCCATCACGAGGAAGATCGCGAGCGGCGCGCTGGCGAGGTGGCCGGCGTGGGAGTTCATGTTGGCGAGGGCGCGCAACGTCTCACGGTCGCGGACGACGATCAGCCGCCAGGGTTGGAGGTTCATGGCGGAACCGGACAGGCGGGCGATCTCGAGGATGTCACGCAGGGCGGAGTCGGGCACGGGATCGGCGGTGAACCGGCGGGTTGCGCGGAGCCCGCGCAGGAAGGCGATGCGGTCGGCGGCGTCGGACATGAGGCGCTCTCCGGAGCGAAGGCGTCGGACGAACCGCCGAATGCTACCCCGGCCCGGAAAACCGGGCCGGGGGACCTGGAACCCGGACGGGGCGCCCCGCGACGAGGGCGCGGGCGGCCGGCCGGGAGCGGGTTCGCGCGGCCGGACGGCTCACTTCACGGTGACGGTGGCCTTCATCCCGCCGTGGTACTGGCAGATGTAGTCGACGGTCCCCGCCGTGGCGAAGGTGTGGGAGAAGGTTGCGCCGGGGGGCATGTTGCCGCTGTCGAAACTCTTGTCGACGGCGGTGACGGTGTGGGGAACGGTGTCCTTGTTGGTCCAGGTGACGGTCGTGCCCGCGGCGACGTCGAGCGCGGCCGGGTCAAAGGCGTAGTTGGCGATGGCGACTTCGACCGCGGCCCCGGCCCCGGAGGCCGCCGGGGCCGGAGCGGGGGCGGGGGCTGCCTCGGTT
>JBJTKE010000347.1:0-3190 GCA_046096285.1 Chloroflexota bacterium | reverse complement strand
GCCCACCGCGACCCCCACGCCCACCTCCACGCCGCTGCCGGGCAAGCGCCTGCTGGCGCAGTCGGACGTGACCTGGCTCGGGGCCTTCCGGCTGCCCGCCACGGCGGCGGGGGGCGGCGACGCCGCCTGGGGCCGGGGCCTTGCCCTGCGCCGGGTCGGCGGGCAACTCCGGCTGCTCGCCGCCACCGTGGACGAGCGGGTCTACGAGGTCGCCGTGCCGGCGCCCGGCGCGACCGCCCCCTACCCGCTCGCCGCCGAGACCGCGACCTGGGCCGACATCTTCGGCGGCCGCAGGCTGCTCGACGGGGGCCGCACCGGTTCTCTCCTCCACGGCCTCTTCTGGGACGAACCGTCGCAGCGCCTGTACTGGTCCTACGGCGATCCCTACAACGCGGTGTCGACGGGCGATCCCTGCCTCGGCTGGTCCAGCCTCGGCGCGGGCACGGCCGAGGCGCACGGTCCGTGGCGGTTCACGGGGCGCAGCGTGAAGATGACGATGGGCGGCGTGCTGGCCGTCCCGCCAGCGTTCGCCGCCGCGCACCTCGGCGGGCGCAGGCTGGCCGCGGGATTCGGCGGCTACTTCTCGATCGTCGCCACCGGGCCGGCCTCGATGGGCCCCGCCCTCGCCGCCTTCTCCCCGGAGGCCCTCGGCGCGCCCGGCCCGGGCGATGCCGGCGACGTGGACCACCTGCCGCTCTGCGGCTACCCGTTCCAGGCGGCAGGTCCGGACGCGGACGGCCCCTTCCGCTGCTGGCGCGACAGCGACTACGACGAGGAGTTCGACAGCGGGGCGTGGAACCCGACGGGCGGCCACGGCTGGTGGACCTGGACCGATTTCCTCTGGCAGGCCGCCGCCTGGATCGACACGCCCGCGGTGGAGGGGGTGCTGTTCGCGCCCACCGTCGGCAACGGCCGGGTGTGGTACGAAGCGTCCAGCCTCAACGCCGAGCGCTCGTCGAACTGGTGGATGGTCTACGCGCCGGGGGATCTCGCCCGCGTAGCGGCAGGGTCCGCGCCGGGCTGGGGCATCCAGCCGGCGGCGCGCTGGCAGCCGGGCTACCCGGGGTTGCCGCCGCTCGCCACCACCGGCTGGGGCCGCGCCATCCCCGGCGGCGGCGACGAACCGCCGAACCTCGTCACCGGCATGGCATGGGACCCGGAGGGCGCCCGGCTGTACGTGGCGGTGCGCTTCGGCTGGCGGGAGGACGGGACATCCGGGCACGCGGTGCACGTCTTCGGCATCGCGGCCGGATGACCGGACCGGCGTCTGGTTGGCGCGGGGAGCCCGGGGGATCGGCCATTTCTGCGGCACAGATGCACCGATGTTGCTTGCGCAGTGGCCAGCATGATGTTACGATGCCGGGAGCGTGATCCGACGACGGCTGGCAAGGCACCCCGCTGGCCCCGTCGGATCCGCTTTTTCTGTTGCCGGCGCGAACCTCCGCGAGATCACGGCTCCCCACCGTCGATGCACGGCAACAGGCGTCCGCGCGCGGGGTTCAGCGGTCCCGGTCCCGGGTGCGCACGCGCGGCAGGTGCAGGGCCGGGAGTTCGGCACGGTCGTGGAAGTACCGAACCGAACGGACGATGAACCCCAGCAGCAGCAGCAGGATGACCAGTGACAGCGACAGATCCAGCAGGGTCGGGCCGCTGGTGGAACTGACGGCGAGCACCGAGCGCACGCCCCAGACCCCCAGCACCAGGCCGCCGATGCCCAGCACGAGGTCGCGGTAGTCGCGGGTCGCGATGGCGATGGCGCCGGACGCCGAGATGAGCGCCACGAGCAGGATCGACAGGACGACGAGGTAGGTCGGCTCGCGGAACCGGAGGTCGAGCACGGTGATGAAGGCGTAGGGGTCGGTCGGAGCGCTCACCCGGTCGGGGGAGATGGGCAGCGGCTGCGCCATCAGCAGGGAGTCCTCCAGGTTCTGGATGGTGATGAGGACGTTCCGGCCGATCTGGCTGGCCTCGAGTTCCCGCGGCACGCCGCCGGCCGCGGTCTCGGTGACCGATGCCCCGAGCCACATGCGGTAGCGGTCGAACGGGTACATGTTCGAGAATCCGGCAACCGGCAGCGTGAAGCGGTCGCTGTACATGCGGTCGCCGGGCGCCAGCGAGACCGTCTGGACCGGCGGCAGTCCCCGCCGCACGGTGACGTTGTCATCGAGCGAGTAGAAGGTGATGTCGACCTGCTGGCAACCATCGGCGGGGCAGGTGCGGTTGCCGGAGATGTCGAGCGCGGCCATGCCGCCGGCGCGGTCGATGTCGAGCACGCTGATCGCGATGAAGATGACCTCGTCCTCGACGGCCAGGCCGGCGGTCTCCGGCACCCGCTGGCCGGTCAGGCCGTCGTAGAGCACCCGCTCCTCGCGCCAGATCAGTTCGCCGAACACGCTGCTGAAGATGAGGGGCAGCATCGCCACAGTCGTCAGCGCGAGGATGATCGACAGCAGGTATCCGACGCGATGGTAGCCGCGACGTTTGCGCGGCGCTGGCGCGGTGTCGGTCACCGGTGGACCTCCGGACGGCAGGCAGGGCCGGCCGCGGCCAGCGCGGCGGGCGGAATGTCGGACTCGCGTGATTGTGCCAGAACCCGCGGGGCGTGGCTCCCATCCGTGGCGGGGGAGCAGGAGCGGCGGGATGCGCCGTTTCACGGCTCATACCCGGGCGAACCGTTCGGAACCTCACCCTAAAATCGTACTTTGTGGCCCATTGCGGGTTTCCACGGAGGACCGTACCATTGCGTAGTTCGGGCGACGGGGGATACCCGTACCAGACGGCCTTCTCCCGCGGCGCGGAGCGCGCGCACGTCGCGCGGGGTAGCAGACCCTTCGGAAGGGGAGTAACGGGCATGGATCACGAACGGTTCGCATCACTGAGCCGCGCGGTGGCGGCGAGCACGTCGCGGCGGGCGACCGTGCGGGCGCTGCTCGGCCTTGGGGCGGCGGGCGTGACGGTGGCCGGGGTGTCGGCGAAGGCCGGCACGTCGGGCATTCCGATCGTCAGCTGCAAGGTGCCGGGCGAGCTCTGCCAGGGCGACAAGGCGTGTTGCTCGGGGCGGTGCAAGGGAGGCATCTGCACCTGCGTGCGGAAGGGCCGCCGCTGCTGGGAGCCCGCCGAGGGCGCGTTGTGCTGCTCGGGCCGCTGCCACAAGGGCACCTGCAAGTAACCGGCCAGCCGAGTCAGGGAG
>JBJTKE010000346.1:0-2232 GCA_046096285.1 Chloroflexota bacterium | reverse complement strand
GCGCCGCCCCGCGGCCCGGCCCCCGTTCCCCACGGTCTGCTCCTGGAGTCAACGATGGCAGCCGACATCCCGGCTCTTGCCCGGCAGGCGCTCGATGAGGTCGCCGCCGCCTTCCCATCTTACACCTCCGATGCAGCCGATCGCATGTGCGACGCGATCCTCGCCGCCCGCCGGATCGTCTGCTACGGCGTCGGCCGCGAGGGGCTCATGATGAAGGCGCTGTGCATGCGCCTCATGCACCTCGGCCTCGACGCCCACATGGTGGGAGACATGACCACTCCGCCGGTCGGTCCCGGCGATCTCTTAATGGCCTCCGCCGGCCCGGGCCAGTTCTCCACCGTCATGGCGCTGCTCGGCGTCGCCCGCGATGCGGGGGCCTCCACGCTCGTCGTCACCGCGCAACCGGATGGCGTGGCTCCCCGGGCGGCCGACATCGTGATCCACATCCCCGCCCAGACGATGGCCGACGACACCGGCGGCAGGGTCGCCCTGCTGCCGATGGGCAGCCTGTACGAGGCGGCCCAGTTGATCTTCTTCGACCTGATCTCGATCCTGCTCCGCGACCGCACCGCGCAATCCCCGGACCAGATGCGGGCGCGGCACACGAATATGGAATAATCCCGGGACACCGGATTCTGCGCGCCGCCCCCAGAGGACCAGAGGAGCGATGAGCGACCTCACCCAGACCGTGCAGGGCTCCCCGTCACCGCTGGCGCACGGCGGCTCACGGCGTCGGATCGACTGGACCCCGATCACCATGATCGCGCCGGCGGTCATCGTGCTCGTGGCGGTCGGGGTCTACCCGCTGCTCACCGCGGTGCGCACCAGTTTCCAGCAGATGCAGATCACGAAGCCCTACCTTGGCACGCCCTTCGTCGGCTTGGACAACTACGCCAAGGCGCTCTCCGATCCGCTCTTCATCGCCGCCCTCGGCCGCACCGGGCTCTTCTTCCTGTACACCGTGCCCGTCCAGGTCGTGCTCGGCGTCGCCGTCGCGCTGCTGCTCACCTCCAGCCGCTGGCGCAAGCTGTCCGCCGTCACCCGCGTGCTGCTCGTGCTGCCGATCGCGACCACGCCCACCGTGGTCGGCCTCATCGGGAGACTCGTCTACAACCGTGACTTCGGCCTCCTGAACTGGATCGCCAGCCTCTTCGGCTCAGACCCGCTCAACTGGCTCGGCGATCCCAAAATGGCCATGCTGACCATCGCCCTCACCGACACCTGGCAGTGGATGCCGTTCGTCGCTCTCGTCGCGATGTCGGGCCTCACCTCGGTGCCGCCGGACATCGTGGAGGCATCCCGGCTCGAAACCAGCAACTGGTGGGAGATCTTCCGCCACGTGCAACTCCCCTACCTCCTGCCGGGGCTGACCGCGGTGCTCATCATCCGCACCGCGGATATCCTCAAACTGTTCGACATGGTGTTCGTGCTCACCCGCGGCGGCCCCGGCGTCAGCACCGAACTCGTTTCGGTCTACGTGCAACGCGTCGGCTTCCGGGTTTTCGACCTGGGCCTCGCATCGGCGATGGCGATCATCCTGCTGATCATCTGCAATGTGCTGGCCCAGATGTACATCCGCATCTTCTACCGGGAGGTGGAGGCATGACCTCCGCGGTGACGAGTCCCGGCAGGCGCCCACGCCGGACCATCGGCGCGGCGCTGCAACTCCTGGCGATCATCGTCCTCATCGTCTTCCTTCTGCTCCCCATCTACTGGATGATCGCGACGTCGCTCAAGTCCGCCAACGAGACGTTCGCCGTCCCGCCCGTGTTCGTCTTTTCGCCCACGCTCGAGCACTACCAGGAGATCCTCGCCGCGGGCGCGGTCACGAAGAGCCTCATCAACTCGCTGATCGTCGCCACCGCGACGACCGTCATCGCGCTCATCCTCGGCACGCCCGCCGCCTACGCCATGGCCCGCTACGACTTCCGCGGCAAGTCCTCCCTCTGGTTCTGGATGATCTCCAACCGGTTCATCTCCCCCATCGTCGTCGCGTTGCCCTTCTTCCTGCTCGCGCGCAACCTCAAACTCCTCGACACCCACCTCGTGCTCATCCTGACCTACCTGACCTTCAACATTCCATTGGTGGTCTGGCTCTGCATCGACCAGTTCCGCGCCATCCCGCGCGATGTCGATCAGGCCGCGCTTGTCGATGGCGCCAGCCCGTGGCGCGCCTTCGCCAGCATCACGCTGCCGCTTGCGGTGCCGGGCGTCGTCGTGTCCGCCATTCTC
>JBJTKE010000345.1:0-2782 GCA_046096285.1 Chloroflexota bacterium | reverse complement strand
CCGCTACAATGGATGGAACCGTCATCCACCAGCCAGCAGGGAGGGTCCCGTCATGCACCGCAACCGCGCCACCGCCGCCGCCATCCTGCCCGCGCTCCTGCTGGCGCTCCTGCTTGCCCTGCTCCCCGCCGCCCTCCCGGCCAGCCCCGCCAGCAGGAGCGCGGGCAAGGTGGCGGCGGCGACGGCGGTGGCGCGGCTTCGGTGCATGACGGAACCCTCCCTGCTGGCTGGTGGATGACGGTTCCATCCATTGTAGCGGGATGCGGGGGCGGCGCGTGGTGCGCGTGGTGCGCGTGGTGCGGGGCGGGGCTCGCCCGTGACGGGCCGGGAAACCCCGGAGCGGCGGAGCGGCGGGCATGGGGCAGTGCGCGGCGGGGCGATCCCGGCGAGGGTGCGAGCGGCCCGGCGCGCCGCCCGGCCGTGGTCTGCCCGTGCCGGCCGCGGGCGCGGACGCGCCCGGATCGGGACCGGGGTCACGGCTTTTCTCCTGCACGACCCCCTACACGATGGAGGATGGCTGCCCCGCCGCATGGCTCATGGACTCCGTTTCAGGTCCGTGCCCGTGGGCCGTCGGCCGCGCGCCGCCGGGGCACAGGCCGCGCCCGGTCCGGGAACGCCAGCGACTGGCAGATGCACCCCCCGCATCCGCCAGGCTGGCGTCCCGGACCGGGCGCGGGCTCCGGTGTGCTGTGCGCTGTGCGCGGTGCGCTGTGCGCTGTGCGCTGCGTCCTGTCGCATGGGCATGGGCATGGGCATGGGCATGGCGAATCATCGGAGAACTTGAGAGGGGAAGGCTAGGGATCAGACCACATTCGACCGCATCGCCCGCCTGTTCGGCGGGGCGGCCACCCGGAGGCAGGGGCTCGCCGCCGTGGTGGCGGGCCTGGCCGGCATGGCGGGTCTTGCGCTGCCAGCCGGCCCGGCGGAGGTGGACGCCGCGAACGGCGGCGCCGGCGCCGGCGGCGGCCCGGAGGAAGAGGCCAAGTGCCTCAAGGGGAAGCGGGGCAAGAAGAAGCGGTGCCGCAAGCACACGGACTGCTGCACCGGGTACTGCAAGAAGATCCGGAAGCGGAAGAACGGCAAGGTGCGGAAGACGCGCCGCTGCCGGTGCGCGCCGGCGGGGTTCGTGTGCAGCGCGAAGACCCGGTGCTGCGGCGGCATGACCTGCGCGTCCGGCACGTGCGGCAAGGCGCCGAACCCGGGCGGGTGCGGGGCCGGGACCTGCCGGGCCGGATGCTGCGAGGCGGGGATCTGCAAGCCGGGCTCGGATGCGGGCGCCCGCGGCACGGCCGGCGACGCCTGCGCGGCGTGCAGCGGCGACACCGACACCTGCACCGGCGGATCGTGCACCTGCGGGGGCGGGGCGGCCTGTTCGGGCGCCGCGCCGTACTGCGCGAGCGGCGCATGCGTGGAGTGCGTGAGCAGCAACGACTGCAGCGGGTGCAAGCCGTACTGCAGCACGCAGACCGGGGTGTGCTCCGGCGCCTTCGCCAACCAGACGAAAATCGCGGGGGACACCTCCGGAAGCGCCACCGACAAGTTCAACGAGCCCAGCGGCATGGCGATCTCGCCGGACGAACTCACGCTGTGGGTGGCCGACAAGTACAACTACCGCATCTCGGTGTGGTCACGGCCGGACACCGGGGCGAACAAGAACAGTTGGAGCAACGAAACGACGTTCGGCACCCAGGGGAGCACCGCCTCTGATTTCAACGCCCCGTACGACGTGGCCGTCACGCCGGACGGGCTGACCGCGCTGGTAGCCGACACGGACAACCACCGCATCTCGGTGTGGACGCGGCCGGACACCGGAGCCAACAAGACCAACTGGACCAACCAGACGACCTTCGGAGGCCCCAACAGCGGATCCAGCACCAGCGAGTTCAACACCCCGACCGGCGTGTTCGTTTCGGCGGACGGGCTGACGCTGTGGGTGGCCGACAAGGGCAACAGCCGCATCTCGGTGTGGACGCGGCCGGACACCGGGGCGAACAAGACCGCCTGGGCGAACGAGACGACCTTCGGCGGCGCGGGCAGCAGCGCCGACAAATTCGATCAACCAACCGGCGTGGCGGTCACGGCGAACGGACTCACGGTATGGGTGTCCGACCAGTTGAACAACCGCGTTTCGGTGTGGACGCGCCCGGACACCGGCGCGAACAAGAAGGACTGGCGCAACCAGGCGACCTACGGCAACGGCGCGGGCGCCGCCAGCGACCAATTCCTGGCCCCGCTCGGCATCACCGTCGCGCAGAACGGGCTCACGATGTGGGTCTCCGACTACAACTACCGGGTCTCGCAGTGGGGCGCTCCGGTGCAGTGCCCCTGAGTTCCTGAGTTCCTGAGTTCCTGAGGCCCTGAGGCCTCGATGCCCGGGGATGGCGGGTCCCGGTGGATCCGCATTCCCCGGCCCCTGCTCCCGCCGCGGCGGGGGCAGGGGTTTTCCGTCGGTGCGGGCGGCATCAGGGGCGGGGAAAATCGCCGCTTCCGCCCGGGGGGGTACTCGGGCACCGAGGGCAAACCCACGCCGGTGATCCCGGGGATCGACGGGGGTGAGGCCGGGGGCGGCGTGGCTGGCCGCGCGGCGCCGGGAGGCCGCGCCGGCGATCCGCGCGCTGAGGCCGCGCGCATCATGCGGCACGGGGACGAACCGCAGGGGCAGCGCCGCCGGGAGTTGGAGGACGCTGGCAGAGGCATCGGACCCGCAGGAACGGCATGGCGCCCCCGGTGTGCGGCGGCGGCCCGTTCCGCGCCACGGGGGCGAGGCGTGAGGCGTGAGGCG
>JBJTKE010000344.1:0-3086 GCA_046096285.1 Chloroflexota bacterium | reverse complement strand
TGAGAAGAACATAGGCGACCGTGTACACGAGCGGGCTGCCGATGGCGCGCCAGGTCACGTCGGGATCGAGGCCTTCGCCGGGCTGACCGCCAAAATTGGTGGTGTCCATCGAGAGCACATGCTTCACGAACTCGAAGTTGGTGTCGAAATCGGTGATGTTGCCGATCGCCACCAGCAGGATGTAGAGCGCGTTGATTGCGGTAACGACGAGGCAGGCCGCGGGGAGCGTCCCGAGTCGGTGGAGCGTTCCTGCTGTACCGGAATGGCGCGATTCCGCGTCCTTCACAACGTCTCCTTCGCTGGAGGGCGGCGGCAACTGGCCCCGGCCCGCCCGTCACTGGCTAGACCGGGCCGCCGACCTGCACCTTCATGCCGTGGCCGCCTCGAGCGACCTCGAGGGCGTCGCCGAACCGCGAGAGCGGGAAGGTGTGGGAGACCATCCGGTCAACATCGATGGCTCCGGCCTGGATGATGTCGATGGCGGGACCGTAGGAATTGAGCACGGCCATCGTGCCGAGGATGGTGATCTCCTCGTTGTAGATGCGGTAGACGTCGAAGGCGGCTTTTTCGCCGGGCGGGCATACCCCGAACTGGAGCAGTTTGCCCCGGCGCTTGACGGCTTCGATGGCCTGCTCGGCCACACGGGTGACGCCGGTGGCCTCGATCACGTTGTCGAAGCCGCGGGGGAAGCGGTCGCGCAGGTCGTCGAACGAGGCGGCCACGGTCGCGAAGCCGAAGTCCCGCCGGGCCCGTTCGAGGCGGCTCTCGTTGATGTCGATCAGGGCGACCTCGCTTGCGCCGCTGAACCGGGCCACCTGCGCGTTCAGCAGGCCCATCGGTCCGGCGCCGTAGACGAGACAGGTTTCCCCAACCAGCGGCGCGAGGCGGTGGAAGCCGCGAACCACGCAGGAGACAGGCTCGATCAGGCCGGCGGCGGCATCGCTCATGCCGTCCGGGAGCGGGTAGATGGTGCGGGCGGGCAGGACGGCGTACTCCGCGAAGCCGCCGTTGGCCCCGGCCACCCCGACCGCGCTCCAGCGTTCGCAGAGGTTGCCCATGCCGCGCTGGCAGAAGTAGCAGGCGCCGCAGTTGAGGGTGGGTTCGACGCCGACCCGGTCGCCCTCGGCGATGCCGGCCACGCCGGGGCCGACCTCGGTGACCACGCCGCCGAACTCGTGGCCGATGACGATCGGGTAGACCGTCGGCGGGAACTCGCCCTCGATGACGTGGAGGTCGGTGCCGCAGATGCCGCAGGCGCCGACCCGGACGACGACCTCGCCCGGTCCGGCATGGGGGGTGGCAATCTCCCTGACCGCGACCTCGTGGGGCTTCTCGACGACGACCGCGAGCATGGCGTTCCTCCCTGTGCGAGGCCGGGCCGGCGGGCCGGGACCGCTACTTGACGGCGCCCATCGAGAGGCCACGCACGAGTTGCTTCTGGGCGATCCAGCCGAGGATCACGATCGGCAGCACCGCCATGGTGCTGGAGGCGGCGAGTTTCGCCCAGAACAGTCCCTCGGAGGTGACGAAGCGGAGCATGAAGATGGGCACGGTCGAGGTGCCGACCGATGCGAGGTTGAAGGCGAAGAAGAACTCGTTCCAGGCGAAGATGATCGAGAGGAAGACGGTGGCCGCCAGGCCGGGAACGATCATCGGCAGCACGATCTGGACCATCTGCTGGATGACGCCCGCGCCATCCACGCGGGAGGCGTCGATCACGTCGCGGGGGACCTCGACGAAGAACGAGCGGAGCATCCAGATGGCGATCGGCAGGTTCATGGCGACGTAGAGGATGACGAGTCCCTGGATGGTCCCGAGCAGATCGAGGCCGAAGCCGTCGAACAGCCACGGGTCGCCCTTGTCGGAGTAGAGGATGTAGAGCGGGACGATGACGCCCGCCGGGGGCATGAACTTGGTGGAGATGAAGAAGAAGAGGATGCTCTTCCACTTCGGCCCGGGGTGGAAGGCGAGGCCGTAGGCGGCGGGGATGGCGAGAAGCATGACGATGAGGGTGGAGCCGAGCGAGGCGATGATGGAGTCGATGAAGAACGGCCCGAAGTTGATGGCGAACGCGGCCTGGTAGTTCTCGAGGGTCGGGGTGAAGATGAGCTTTGGCGGGAGTTCGACGGCGGCCGCCTCGGTCTTGAAGCCGGTGAGGAACATGTAGAGCACGGGGAAGAAGTAGACGATGGCGATGACCCAGGCGAGCACGGCCCACCAGCGGGGGGCGTCCTCCCTGGTCAGGGCGCGAACGCGACGCGGCATCGGGGAGGGCTTGGCGACGGCGGTGGCCACGGTCAGTTCTCCTCGAGCAGGCGGTTGAGCGCGCGGATGAGGAAGGTGATGACGATGTTGGCGAGGATCACGGTGATGACGCCAAGCGCGGCGCCCTGGCCGATGTTGAACGACTCGCGCGCCTTCTCGTACACGAGGTAGGGAAGCGTGGTGGTGGCGCTGCCGGGGCCGCCCTTGTTGAGGATGTAGATGGGGTCGATCTCCTGGACGATGAAGACCGTGCCAAGCAGTGCGCCAAGCTGGATGAAGCGGCCGAGGTGCGGCAGGGTGATGTCCCGGAACTCCTCCCAGGCGGTGGCCCCGTCGACGCGGGCGGCCTCGCGGACCTCCTCGGAGATGGACTGCATGCCCGCGAGCAGGATGAGCATCATGAAGGGGGCCCAGCGCCAGACCCAGACGAGCACCAGCGAGAACGCGGGGAACTCGCCCAGCCAGTTGGGCGAGAGATCGCCGGGCAGCACCGTGCGAAGGACCCAGTCGACCACCCCGAAGTTGGGGTTGAGCATCTGGTTCTTCCAGGTCAGCGAGGCGACCGTGGGCATGATCAGGAAGGGCGTGATGAACAGGGTGCGGACGACGCCGCGGCCCGGGAAGCGGTGATTGACCAGTTCCGCGAAGAGCAGGCCCAGCACCAGCGCGGCGACGACGGCCGCGACCGTGAACGTGACCGACTGGAGAACCGCCTGCCAGAAGACGGGATCCTTGGTGACGAGGGTGATGTAGTTGTCGACGCCGACCCAGCCGCGGTTCTTCGGACGGTTCAGGTTCCAGCGCTGGAAGCTGTACCAGAT
>JBJTKE010000343.1:0-8600 GCA_046096285.1 Chloroflexota bacterium | reverse complement strand
CCCGGACCTCGTGTACGCCAGGCCCGGCGTGCGGGCTGGTCCCGGCGGCCAACCGCCCGGCCATCCGGCCACCGGGCCGGACGGCGCCGAAGCCGCGGTCTTCCCCATCCCGGCAGCCCACGCCCCTGCGCCCGGAACCCCGGCCGTGTCCCCGGGGCACGGCGGGCTCCCGCCCGGAGGCAGGGGCGGGCAGCGTCGCACGGTTCCGCTACCGCGCCAGGCCCCGCTCCGCGAGCCAGGCGCAGGAGCCCTGCAGATCCTCGATCTCGAGGATGCAGCGAGGCGTTTCCGGGAGGGCCGCCAGTTCGCGCAGGACGGACTCCCAGGGCACCGAGCCGCGGCCGACGGTCCAGTGCCAGTCGTTGGAGCCGTCGGTGTCGTCGAGGTGCACGTGGGCGAGCAGGTCCCCGGCCTGCCGGATCCAGTGATCCGCCGGCGGGCCGCCCAGCCGGCGCATGACCTCGGCGTGCCCGACGTCGACGCTCATGCCCACGAGCGGGGAGGCGAAGGAGCGCACCAGCGCGGCGAGCGGGCCGGGATTGAGATCCCAGCAGGACTCGATGACGATGCAGCAGTTCACCTTCGCGGCGTCGGGCAGCAGCGGTTCGAGGATGGCGTGCGCCGCGTCGATGAACGGCAGCACCTCGGCCTCGCTGGAGAAGTGAACGAGCGGGTGACCGAACCAGACGAACGGGCTGTGAACGACGAGGTGGCTGGCGCCGAACGCCTCGCCGAAGTGGAGACTCTGGCGCAGCCGGCGGGTCATCGCCTGCTGCAGGTAGGGATCCGGCGTGGACAGGTCGATGCCGTGCCAGGCGGCGTGGACGCCGGTCCGGCCGCGGTGGCCCGCCTCGCGCAGCATCCGGGCGATGCCGTCGGCCACCGGGCGCCAGTCGCCGTCGAGCATGCCCGGATCGCAGGGATCGGTGATCTCGAGGTCCCGGTCGCCGGCCGCGAGCCAGTCGAGATGGCCGCCGAGATCGACCGACGAGAGCGACGCGCCAAGCAGGGGAATGCCGGTCATGGGAGGTGCTCCTTCATCGAGGGCTGCGGACCCGGAAGGCCGGTGAGCCGTTCCAGGCGGTCGAGCGACAGGCGGCAGAAGATCTGCTTCCCGCCGGGCGGAAGCAGGGCCGGCGGCGGCCCGTTGGCGCAGGCCGGGACGAGGCACGCCGGGCACCGGTCGCGGAACGGGCAACCGGCGGCGGCCTCGGAATCCGGCAGCCGGTCCCCGGAACCCTGCGAGGCGGGCATGGGGAACCGGGCGAGGCGCCCGGGCTCGCTGGCGGCGGCCAGCAGGCTGGCGGTGCACGGATGGTGGGGCGGCGCGAAGACGGCCTCGGTGTCGCCCTCCTCGCAGATGCGGCCGCGATCGAGCACGATCACGCGGTCCGCGATGGCGCGGACCACCGCCAGGTCGTTGGAGACCACGATCGCGGCGATGCCGTGTTCGCGCTGCAGGCTGACGAGCAGGTCGAGCACGGCGGCCTGGACCGAGACGTCGAGCGATGAGGTGATCTCGTCGCAGAGCAGGACGTCGGGACGGGCGGCGAAGGCGCGGGCGATGGCGACGCGCTGCTTTTCGCCGCCCGAGAGCTGGGCCGGATACCGGCCGAGCATCGCCGCCGGGAGCCGGACGAGTTCCAGCAACTCCCGTGCCCGGCGTTCGTGGGCGGCTGGCGGCCCGGGCTCGTAGAGGCGCAGCGGCTGGTCCAGCAGTTGCCGGACCGTATGCCGCGGGTTGAGCGAGGCGTCGGGATTCTGGAAGATCAGCTGAATGCGGCGTCGCTGCTCGAGGCTGCGGCCGCGGGAGAACCCGGCCAGCGGTTGCCCGTCGAGCAGCACCGAGCCGGCGGCCGGGGCCAGCAACCCCGCGATGGCGCGAACGATCGTGCTCTTGCCGCTGCCGCTCTCGCCGATCAGCGCGACCGTCTCGCCCCGGCCGACCGCGAGCCCAATCCGCTCGACGGCACGAGGCGGCGCGGGCCGGCGCCGCACGATGGCGGCAAGGTCGCGGCCGCGGTAGGCGACGGCCAGGCCGCTGACCTCCAGCATCGGCCCGGCGGCCGGATCGGCCCCGGTCCCGGCGAACGGGCGCTGCAGCCTCGCCGCTCCGGCAACGATGTCGCCGGGGGGCAACGGTGCGTGGTGACAGAGGGCCCGCCAGCCGTGGTCGAGATGGACCAGCGGCGGCGCGGTCTCGCAGCGGGTGGTCGCGGATGGGCAGCGCGGGCGGAACGCGCAGCCGGACGGGGCGAAGCCGGCGCGCGGGGCAATCCCGGGCATGGCGAGCGGCAGGTCCCGGCGGTCGAGCCGGGGCAGGGCCGCGAGCAGCGCCCGGGTGTAGGGATGGCCGGGCCCGGACAGCACCTCCGCGGCGGGTCCGTCTTCCGCCACCTGCCCGGCGTACATCACCAGCACGCGGTCGGCGAGCGCGCTGACGGCCCCGAGATCGTGGCTGATGACGATCATGGAGACCCCGGTGCGGAGGCGGAGGTCCCGGAGCGTCGCCAGCAGGCGGGCCTGGGTGGTGACGTCGAGCCCGGTCGTCGGCTCGTCGAGCAGCAGCACCCGGGGCGCTCCGGCCAGCGCGAGCGCGATCGCCACCCGCTGCTGCTGGCCGCCGCTCAGTTGATGCGGGTAGCGGTCCAGCAGGTGCGCCGGCGCCGGCAGGTGCACCGCCTCGAGCAGGTCCAGCATCCTCGCGCGGTCGGTACGGTGATCGTGGACGGCGTGCGGCCCGGCCCCGGATCCGGATCCGAGCGCCTCCGTCATCAGGGCCTTGACGCGCATCGTCGGGGTGAGGGACTGGCCGGCGTCCTGCGGCACCAGCGCGATCCGGGTTCCGCGGAGCGATCGCAGGTCGCGCGGGCTGGCGGCGAGGAGATCGGCTCCGTCGAGCAGCACGCGGCCGCCGGTGTGGACGCAGCCGTCCCGCAGGTCGCCCAGCAGGGCAAGCGCGAGCGTGCTCTTGCCGGCCCCACTTTCGCCGACGACGCCGACGGCGTCGCCCGGGCCGACGGCGAACGAGACGCCCCGGAGCAGCGGGCGGCCGGTGGCGCCGTCCGGGCCCCGCAGGCCGATGCGGAGATCGTCGACGTCGAGGAGGGGAGGGAGCGCCGTCATGCGGCGGAGCCGCGGGTGCGATCGATGCCGACGGCGTGGGCGAGGGCATCGGCGAAGAGGTTGATGCCGATGACGAGCAGGCTGAGCGCGGCGAGCGGGAAGAGGGTCGCCCAGGGGGCGATGGCGAAGGTGGTCCGGTTGTCGCCGATCATCATCCCCCAGTCCGGGGTGGGCGGGGTGATCCCGAAGCCGAGAAAGGCGAGCGAACTGAAGCCGAGGATCATCCAGGACCATTGCATCGCGCCCTCGACGAGGATGGTGTCGAGGGCGTTTGGCAGGATCTCCCGGCGAAGGATGGATGGCGCGCCGTGGCCGCGGAGGCTCGCGGCGCGCACGTGGTCGCGGGCCACGAGGGCAAGGGTCGCCCCGCGCACGACGCGGATCACCGGGAGCGCGTAGAAGACGGCGAGCACGGCCACGAGCACGCGCAGGTCGTTGCCGGCGAGCGCCACGGCCAGCAGCAGCACGAGGGTCCAGGGAAGGGCGAGCATGGCGTCGACGAGCCGCATGGCGGCCGCGTCGAGCCAGCCGGAGAGGAACCCGAGAGCCATGCCGGCGGCCGATCCGATGGCCACGGCGAGCGCGGCGGCGACGATGGTGACCGAGAGGACGGCGCGGCCGCCGTGGAGGGTGCGGCTGAGGACGTCGCGGCCGAGGGCGTCGGTGCCGAACCAGTGAGCCGGAGAGGGCGGCATCAGCCGGGAGGCGGCGGACTGCGCGGCGGGATCGTACGGGGCCAGCAGGGGCGCCGCCGCCGCGATGACCAGGTTCAGGAGGAGCAACGCCAGGCCGAGCTGGCCCGACCAGGTGCGCCGGAGACGGCGCAGGGCCTGACCGGGGAGCGACGCGGGAGCGGCGGCGGGTTCGTCGGTCACGGGTCAGCGGCCAGTCGTGCGCAGGCGGGGATCGAGCGCGAGCGCGGCGAGGTCGGCGGCAAGGTTGATGACGAGGTAGAGCGCCGCCAGCAGCAGGGCGAGCGCCTGCACGACCGGGAGGTCCCGGTCGGAGATGGCATTGAGCAACAGCGTGCCGATGCCGGGGTAGTTGAAGACCGCCTCGACGACGAGCGTGCCGCCGAGGAGCCAGGCAAGGGTGAGGGCCACGAGATTGATCGTCGGCAGGAGGGCGTTCGGCAGGGCGTGGCGGAGGACCACGCGAGGGGTGGACACCCCGCGCAGGGTGGCCGCCCGCACGTAGTCGCTGCGGAGCGCCTCGATCATGCTGCCCCGGACGAGACGAAGGATGTGGGCGATCATCACGAAGGCCAGCACGATGACCGGCAAAACGATGGCGGGCAGCAACTCGGCCAGGGGGGCATCGACGTCGGCGACGGAGACGGCCGGGAACCAGCCGAGGACGATGCTGAACAGGAAGACGAGCAGGGTTGCCGAGACGAACTCGGGCAGGGTCATCGCCACCAGCGCGAGCCCGGAGACGACCAGGTCGAGCGGCCCATCGCGCCGGACCGCGGCGGCGACCCCGAGCGCGATGGCGAGCGGGACGCCGGCGAGGGCGGCGGCTCCGGCGAGGACGGCGGTGTTCCGCAGTCTCGGCGCGACCAGTTCCGCCACCGGGACGTCGCGGCGATAGGTCCGGCCGAAATCCAGCCGGAGCGCGCCGCTCGCCCAGGCGGCGAATCGCTCGGCCGGCGGCCGGTTCGTGTCGTACTCCACGCGGCATCGCTCGAGACGGGCGCCGCGGGCCTCGCGCCCGAGCATCGCGGTGCAGAGATCGCCGGGCAGGACGTCCGTCAGCAGGAAAACCGCGACGGCCACCAGGACCAGCGCGCCCGCCCCGAGCACGACCCGGTTGAGGATGAGGCGGGCCATCGACGGAACCTTCCCGCGCGGGGGGCCGGGACGGGGCGCGGCGGGTTGCCGCCGCGCCGCCGCCGGCGCCGCATCAGCGATCGAGGGTCACTTCGTGCCACGGGATGTTGTCGTACTCGACGGCGGGCACGTTGCCGACCGCGGCGTTCCAGACGTTGACGGTGCTGACGAAGTAGGGGATGAGCGAGCCGCCCGTCTCCCAGAGGATGCGCTGGGCGTCGGCATAGAGCGTGGCGCGCTCGTCGAAGGCGTTGGCGGAGCGCGCCCGGTCGAGGAGGGCGTCGAACGCGGGATCGTTCCAGAACGTCTCGTTCCAGGCCGCGCCGCTGCGGTAGGCCTCGTTGAGGATCTGGTCCGCCTCGCGCTGGCCCCAGGCGGTGGCGGTGTAGGGCTCGACCATCCAGACGTCGGAGTAGTAGCCGTCGGAGGCGGTGGTCACGATCTCGACGGTGATGCCGGCCTCGGCGGCCTGCCGCTGGTACACCTCGGCCAGCGGCAGCCAGTTCTGGGAGAGGTCGGAGGCGAACAGTTCCACCGTGATGCCGTCGGGGTAGCCGGCGTCCGCCAGCAACTGCCGCGCCTGCTCGATGTCCTGCGCGCAGTCGAGTTCGACGTGGTACTGGTCGCCCGGCCAGACCGGGTGGTCGCAGGCGACCAGGCCGCCCTCCGGCCCGAGCACGAGGTCGATCATTTCCTGCCGGTCAGCAGCCAGGCGGAGGGCGCGCCGCACCCGCGGATCGTCGAACGGCGCGGTGTCGGTCCGCATCACGAAGCCTTCCCAGCCGCCGCCCGGGACCAGCTGGACGGTGAACTTCGCGGGATCGGCGAAGAGCTGCGCCTCGGGCAGCGAGGCGGCGTAGAAGTCGACCTGGCCGGCGAGGGTCGCCTGCAGGGCCGCCTGGGCGTCGGGGATCGGGACGATCTCGACCGCGCCGATTTTCGGCGCGCCCTGCCAGTAGGCCTCGTTGGCGACGAGGCGCGTGGTCCCGTCGATGTCGAGGGTTTCGAGCCGGTAGGGACCGGTGCCGATCCCGGTCTCGGCGATCGTGTCGCCGCTGCCTTCCGGGATCATGAGCACCCGGTAATCGAGGAGGAGGAGCGGGAAATCGGCGTGCGGGGCGTTGAGACGAACCCGCAGCGTCGTGGGATCGACGGCCTCGGCCGCTTCCATGATGCCCAGCACGGCCTTCAGCGCGGTCTCGACGGAGGGGTCGATGATCCGGTTGAGGGTGTAGGCGGCGTCGGCCGCTTCGAATTGGCTGCCATCGTGGAAGACCACATCGTCACGCAGGGTGAAGGTCCACTCGGTGGCGTCGCCGTTCGGCTCCCAGGCGGTGGCCAGGTACGGGGCCGGACGTCCGGTGGCATCGGGCGTCACTAGGCGGTCGTAGAGCCGGGTCAGGGTCTCGTACAGCCGGAACTCGGAGATGGGATCGATCGACTCCGAACCGCCCCACTCGAGGGGGTGACTGATGCGCAGGACGCCGCTGTCGTTGCGGGCGGCCGCCGTGCGAAGACTGGCGGCCATCGGCGCCGCAATCGCCGCGAACAGTGCCGAACGTCGGGTGAGGGACATCGCTGCCTCCAGGTACCGATGGCGGATCGACGCGTTTATTGTACGTGGGCAGGCGTTCCCGGTCATCAAGGGATGGTTAACGGGGCCGGGGAGGCTCCGGCGGCGGCGGGCGCTGTGCGTCCGGCTGCTGCCGTCGCCCGTCCGGCTGCGGCCGTCGCCCGTCCGGCCTGGTCGCTCTGGCAGGCGGGATCCGGCCGCCCGGCGGCGGAGTCGACACCGGCCGCGGTCGAGTTGGTCTTCGGGCAGGCCCGGGACCGCCGGGGGGATCTCGACATGCGATCGCGCCGGCGCCGTTAAAGCGTCATATCCCTTTGAATTGAATTCACCGCAAACCCAAACGCCTTGCTCACCCACCGAGCGCAGCGGGTCGGCCCGCCAGCGCACCAACCCGGCCGACTCAGCCCACCCTGGCCCAAGCCCGGAGCAGGCGGGATATGTCGCTCTCCCGGCGCAGACACCGCGCGGGCAGGTCAACCCGCCGGCCGAAGCAGCGCCGCTCATCGTCGGGTCCTTCGGCCAGCACCCTGCACTTGCGCTTGAGCAGCTGGCAGGACGTTGACCCGGGACGCTCGCCGCCGGAGCTTCCCGGAGCTTCCCGGACCGCGGCGTGGGCGACCCGTCATGATCTCCGACACGGTCCAGTCGCCTGCCATCCACGTCGCTTCGAGAGCGATCGAAGAGGGTCGCCGGCTGGCGCTCCGGCAACCGGGGCACAGCCGCAACGTCATCCTCGCGACGGCGCCGGGGCCGGCGTGAGCCGCACAGGCACGGACTCACACCGGCGCCGCGGAGCCACACGCAACACGTCCGGTTCGCCCAGGCCGCCGCGGCGCCCCTGCGCGCCCGCATTGGCCCTGCTGGACGGGCCAAATCCCGCCCTGTGTCCCGGCAGTCAACGATTCTCGCGGCAAGCCCGGCCGGGCTATCCTGACGACTGTTCACCCGGCCGGAGGCACAATGCCCCGCCGGGGTATCCAAAGGTCCTAATACCGGCGTGTGCCGGCCAGTCACTTCCGCGGGTGGACCAAAGTACCTATCCTCCCCGTCATGGGTGGCCAGTTTCTCAAGGACGAATACCGGCACCTCCGGCAACCCGAGTACCTTCGTTTCGCCAGCACCCCCGCATCGATCACCTGGCGACTCCTGCGGATGCGGATCTGGCGGCCGAAAACCGGGGTCACCGTGGTTCCCCGCGGCCACCTGCTGGCGTCGCTGCACCAGCAGGGGTGGCTCGCTGCCGCCTGCGCCCTCGACGACCTCGTCAGGGACTGGCAGGGCGTCCGCCAGCGGTCTTCCGTCCGCCGCGATCTCCTCGAACTGGTGGAGCTCCGGGTCATCGAGTATTACCCGGCGCCCCGCGACAACTCCCGCCCGTCCATCTACCGGCTGGGGGAGTGGCAGCGCATCCCGGACAAGGACGGCTCCTGGCACACCGTCGAGGTGCTCTACGTCAGCCGGCTCTGGGACGAGGCGCGCGACTCCGAGCCGTGGGCCAGTGACGACACCGGGACTGTCGCTTCGGACGACCCGCTGTTCCCGTACCTCGGAGAGCTGTGACAGCGCCCCCGGATGCCTGTCACAGCCCCTGGCAGGAATCGTGACGGCGGGGCAGGGGGCCGTTCCATTTCCGGCACGGGGACAACCGCGCCCTCCGCGAGTTGTTCCATTTCTGGCACGGGGACAATTTCCGGGGGTTATCCCCGTGCCGGCTGGAGACGGAGCTGTGCCACGTGGTGGAACAGGCCGTTCCAGGCGGACCACGCAGTCATGCGGAAAACGGGGGGAAACGGCCCGCTAGATAGGACCTAGATGGACGTTTCACGTAGAGAGAGCGGAAAATCGAACGGGATGGCGATGCGCGTGAGGCTCGTGGATAAGGCCGGAACCCGCAAGTCCGAGGACCGTCGTGTAGTTGTGCGTAATCCGCTTGGGCTGCCCGGTCTCGATGGCGCCTGTTGACCATCCGGGAGGTTGGCCCGTGGCGGCGCCGGAGGCCGGTCCAACCGGTGCGGGCGGCCATCGCGTTGTGGGCCAGGACGCAGCCGCAGCCTGTCCGTGCCGGGTTCGAC